>CALDNM010000138.1 GCA_937915045.1 uncultured Clostridia bacterium | reverse complement strand
ATAATGAAAAAATAGCGTGATCCAGATATGAATGATGAGTGCCCGGGAGATCCCGGGCACTCATCATTCATATCTGGATCACGCTATTTTTTCATTATCGGTGCCGGCGGTGCCGTCGTCGCCTTGACTACGCTTGTAGGTCTCGCGGTCTCTTTACGATCCGAGAGAGCCACATACGGTCTCGGATCCTGCACGCCTTTGTATGAAGGCCTGATAAGTTTCTTACCTGTGATGATCTCCTCCAGCCTGTGCGCGCACCATCCTGAAAGTCTGGCTGTAGCAAACAGCGGTGTACTCATGTCCTTAGGGATATCAAGAGCTTCATAGACGAGCCCTGAATACAGATCGACATTCGCGCACATCGGTTTTTCTATCCCTGTCACCTGAGTGAACAGTTCAGGCCCTCTGTCAGCTATCTGCTCGCAAAGAGCGAAGTCATCGTCCATACCCTTTTTATGCGCGAGCTCCTGGGCCATGCCCTTCAGTATCTCCGCACGCGGATCGGACAGCGTATAGACCGCGTGGCCTATGCCGTATATAAGCCCAGTACCATCATTTGCCTCTTTGTTGAGGACTTTAACAAGGTACTGATCCACTTCTTTTTTATTAGTTATATCCTTTACATTTGCCTTGAGATCTTCGATCATTTTGATGACAGCGATATTCGCGCCTCCGTGCCTCGGACCTTTCAGCGCGCCGACTGCCGACGCTATGACCGAATACGTATCAGTCGCTGACGAAGACAGAAGATATGTCGCGAAAGCCGAGTTGTTGCCGCCGCCATGCTCAGCCTGGAGTATGAGCGCCAGATCGAGTACCCTCGCTTCGAACGGGTCGAATTCACCTGTCGGTCTCAGCATCCTGAGAATGTTTTCCGCGGTACTGAGCTCAGGGATCGGAGGATGCAGATGCATACTCTGATTGTCGAAGAAAAGACTCTTCGCCTGATAACAGTAAGCGATGATAGCCGGGAAATATCCTATGAGGTTCATTTCCTGACTTAGAACATTCGCCGGAGAAATATTATCCGGATCATCGTCATATGAATACAGAGCAAGTACGCTCCTCATGATCTTATTCATGATGCTGTGCGAAGGCTGCGTCATGATCATGTTTCTCGCGAACCCCTCAGGCAGATTTCTTCTTTCCGCTATCTTCCCATTGAATTCGGTGAGCTGATCTTCTGTTGGAAGCTCGCCAAAAAGCAGGAGATACGTGATCTCCTCAAATCCAAAACGCTCTTCCTTGATATAGTGGCTCACAAGATCCTGTATCTCATAGCCTCTGTAATAAAGCTGCCCTTCGACGGGAAGTTTTTCCCCTGCCGGGCCCTTTTCATAACCGTGTACGTTTCCGATCCTTGTAAGACCAGCAAGCACTCCGGTGCCATTCGCGTTTCTTAAACCTTTTTTTACGTTATATTTGGTGTAAAGCTCCGGATCGATTATATCTTCCGCTTCGAGCTTTTTTGCCATCTCATCGAAGTAATCCTTCTCGCGCTCATCGCGCGCGTTCACTTCTGAAAGTCTGGAGCTGTGCATACGCAAGTCCCTCCTGTTTTGTTAGATTGTATACAATTATACATTTTGTGCAAATAAATTATACCACGTCAAAATCCCAAAATCAATCTAACATATTCGTGGCAGTCCCTCGCCGTAAAGCATATCCAGGACCCTGCTGCCACCGAGTTTTGTAATGATGTAAGTCCCGCTTCCTTCAACGGCTTCACCGATTATCTCAGCGTTTTTGCCATGCTCCGTGCCTCTCATTATTTCAAGCGCCTTATCAGCCTGATCCGCCGGCACGACAGCGATCATCTTTCCTTCGTTCCCCATATAAAGCGGATCGAGTCCAAGTATACCGC
>CALDNM010000137.1 GCA_937915045.1 uncultured Clostridia bacterium | reverse complement strand
TAATAAAAGCGGTACTAAGCGCGGCGAAAGGCTTCTTCACGGCTATAGGAGCAGGCATAAGGAAATTCGCAAAAGGAGTGACATCGGTATTCAGGGCAGCGGCTGCTGCTATCACATCCATAGTAAGAAAACTAAGAGCAAAACTTTCATGGTTCGCGGGGCTTGGAAAAAGAGCGTTCTCCTGGGGAAAGGACCTTGTGACGGGATTCGCGAAAGGGATCGCGAGTTTTGCCGGCAGTCTTTTCAGCAAAGTGAAAGGGATCGCGTCTTTCATAGCAAAGCACCTTCATTTCTCGGTGCCTGAAGAAGGACCGCTAAAGGGCTTTGATAAGTCCGGGGGCGACATGGTGGACCTTTTCGCGTCCGGGATCGATAAAAGGATGGGAGTCTTAAAGGCGTCTGTGGAAGGAATGTCAGGCACGCTTTCAGCCGCCGGTGAAGGAAGGATGAACCCGGGCGCTGAGACGCTTGATCCATCCGGGATAACGGATGCTGTAAGGGCCGGCATGATATCAAATAATTCAAGGCTCACCCAGCCTGTTTACTGCACGGTCAAGATAGGTGAAAAAGCCTTTGAGGCCCAGGTCATATCCGCTGTGAAGAACGTTAATGTAAGATCGGGAGGTTACTGATATGCTTAAAAACTATTTACTCCTGTCAGATGATAATTCATCCTGGACAAGGCTCCCCGACCCTGAAAGCTATCAGCTTCAGAGGCAGAAGGTTGAAGACATATACGCCATGGAGGACGGGAGTACGAAGAAGGTCGTAAGAAGGACCGGAAAAAGGCAGATATCCTGCACGTTCACTCTTACGGACACCTGGCTCAGCAGGCTCGCCGCATGGAACGACAAGTCATCCTTCTATGTGAAATTCTATGATGACAGAAAGGGAGAAGACGAAGTATCGCTGTTTTACTCTGACGGCTGGCAGAGCGATCTCATAAGAGAGTCCGTTAACCATAAAAAACTGAAAGGCGTATGGAACGTTACTCTTAACTTTATCGAGTTCTAGGGAGGAATATATATAAATGTATGAAGTATCAGATGAATATCTTTCCGCCATGACGGGGCCAGTCCATGAATGGAACGTAACGGGCGAAGGAGCGAAAACGGGAGGAGGCGCTTTCAGCCTTTCCGAAAACGATATCGTGCAGAATTCTGTCAGCATAAGCTGCCAGTGCTGCAGTGATGAAAAGATAGATATAGGTCAGTGCTATATAGGCGAGATGTCCATGAACGTAAGAAAAGAAGGACTTGCCGCGGCGGATCTTGACGGGGCGTCTATAAGGCTTTTCTTTAACAGGCATATAGGAGGGAGCTGGGGCGGATTCGTCATGCCGGTATTTACAGGTGATACTACGCTCGGGAAGCTTTCGGCGTCAAGAGAAAGCAGTGAAAACCCGGCCTATTATGCTTTTGACGGGACTTATGATACCGAGTGGAGATCCGAAGGAGAATACGGATACCTCTCATGGGACGCGGGCATGAGGATGAGGATAAGAAGCGTGAGACTTAGGAACGCGTCTGTAACAGCAGGCTTCGCCGTTCTTTCAGCTTCAGACGGCGCTATAAAAGATTCGGCCGGCAGCATCATAACTACTTCCGATGAAGGAGAGGATCACGATATATGCAGGACCGTAAACGTCTATACGGACAGCGGAAAAGCCACCCTTATAGGGAGCGCGGTATTTGATGATGATTCTCAGTCGGAAGTCATAATAACCCCGGCAAAGCCCGCTGAATCGTACGGAATATATCTTGACTTCCCTGACTCATACGGATACGGGATCGGGCTGTCGGAAGTAAGGATATCGGCGGACATATATTCGGATGACGCCTGGGGAAAAGTCCCTATGGGGGAATGGAACGTCGAGACCGCTCTTGAAGAGTCCGGCAGGGTATCTTTAACATGCTACGACAATATGAAAAAGCTGGACGAAACGTTCGGCGATATCAG
>CALDNM010000136.1 GCA_937915045.1 uncultured Clostridia bacterium | reverse complement strand
GCAAGGTATTACGACAGTGGCTTGAGCACTTGGCTCAACATGATATGGGTGCTCGGATCCGCGAAAGGCGCAGTCATCATGGCGGTCGGAACGATCCTGTTCCTCATCTCCGACTCTTTACTTTCAGGAAAATATTTCATGAAAAAAGCGCCGAGAGGACTCGGCGCCATTGTTCTCATCACATATTATCTCGCGATGTACCTCTTCGCGATCTATCCGTGCTTCGCCTGAAAAACGAGGCGTCTCTATTTTACCTTTGACCATGTGTAGCTGCGGCTGCTGGTCTGACGCTGCATTTCTTTTTTCGCTCCGGCGAATGTGCTCATGCTTCCTCCGATAAAATACGAATACTTCGCCTTGCCCATGACATTGGCTGATGTCACCTGCGTATTGAAGTCCTGTACGTAGACAACTCCGTTCCCCTTCAGCGTACTGCCGTTGTACTTTACCTTCACCTTGTAGAATACCGCAAGTACATCGTTCGGCGTGCTGGTATAACTAGTGACCTTCGTAGATGACTTCAGGAAATATGTATCCGAAAGGCTTATCGAGCTCACCGTGCAAGGTACCTTTCTCGCGATATACGATTTGACCAGCGGCTGCGCGCTCTCTCTGATCTTCTTGAGCATAGCCGTCTGCCCTGCCACTTCGCTCGCGCTCGAATACCTCTCCTTGATCGTGCTTATTTTTATATCCTTGGTGCCTCCGAGATTCTTGACTCTGATGCCGAGCTGCGACGCGAGTTTTTTGATCTGCTGTTCATTCGTGGTGCTGGAAGTAACGGTGATCGTGTCCCCGTTTTTTAATGAGAGCGTCTTGTCCGCGGTATAGTGCAGATAATAGACCAGGCTCGTCCAGTTCGTCCGGTTCTCGGTATTATTCTCTATCCCGTCCGGAAGTGTGCTCGAAGTAAGGCCCGAGCTTATACTGTACGTGTTCAGCTTCGCGTATCCGTTATATCCCGTAAACGCGTACGACGGGATATTCACGCTCTCCATAACATCCACCGTAGGTTTCGAAAGTTCGATAACGGCAAACACCCCAATAACTACGACTGCGCATATCGCGACTATGATCGCTATCTTCTTCTTTGATTTTTTCTTTCCCTCCGGCTGAGTCACTGCCGGCATTGCCTGACCGGACTCCGCCGCCGGTGCTTCCGGGATGGGTTTTTCGGCTTTTTCTTCCGGAGCGATCTGCTGCTGCTCCTTATCAAGCTTTGGCTGCCGTTCTCCGCAGAATTCGCAGAACACTGAATCGTTCGGAATTTCTTTTCCGCATTTGATACAAAACATCTGATGGCCCTCCCTGCAAATAAATGCTCTATACTCTAAACTCTTTTAACAATATTATCATATCCTGTGTAATGTGATAAGACATATGTTACAGAAATAAACAAAAAATGAGAGGAACTC
>CALDNM010000135.1 GCA_937915045.1 uncultured Clostridia bacterium | reverse complement strand
GACGCTATAGAAAGAGAAAGAGGCATCACGATATATTCGAAGAATTGTTCGGTGATGCATAATGATGTGAAAATTAATATTGTCGATACACCGGGACATGCTGACTTTTCGTCGGAGGTCGAGCGTATCATGAAGACTGTGGATACGGTCATACTGCTCGTGGACAGCAGCGAGGGACCTATGCCTCAGACACGTTTCGTGCTCAATAAGTCGCTGGAACAGGGACTCGACCCTATCCTTCTGATAAATAAACTCGATAAAAAGGACGCCAGAGTCGAAGAAGTCGTCGATGAAGTATATGAACTTTTCATGGACCTCAACGCGAACGACAAGCAGCTCGATTTCCCGATCCTTTACGGCATAGCAAGACAGGGCGTTGTCGTATATGATCCGAAAGACCTCGAGGGCATCGAAGTCGAAAGCGGCGGCAAGAAGATCGACAAGAATTTCAAGGGTGACGATAAATACAATATCAAACCGCTCTTTGAAACGATCGCGAAACACTGTACGCCGTATCCTGATCTGAGGGATGAACCGCTGCAGCTGCAGATATGCACACTCGCTTATGATGATTATATCGGTCGTCTCGGTATAGGCAGGATCACGAAGGGCACACTGAAAGAGGCTCAGAGCGTTGGCGTCGCGAAAGAAGATGGATCGATCGCGGACAGAAAGGTCAACCAGGTCTTCGTATACAGAGGGCTCAGCAGAGTACCTGTACAAGAAGCTCAGTGCGGCGATATCGTAGTAGTATCGGGCATTCCGGATATTTCGATCGGAGAGACCATTACTGATAAGAAAGATCCGCAGCCGATGGAGATGCTGCATATAGAAGAACCGACACTTTCCATGAACTTCATGGTCAACGATTCGCCTTTCGCGGGCAAGGTCGGGAAATACATTACTTCAAGGCATATAAGAGAAAGACTCGAAAAGGAACTTGAGGTCAATGTTGGCATGACTGTAGAAGAGACGGATTCGACAGACTGTTTCAAGGTATCGGGAAGAGGCGAGCTGCACCTTTCGATACTTATAGAAAACATGAGACGTGAAGGATATGAGCTCGGTGTTTCAAAGCCTCAGGTCATTATAAAGAAGGATGAAAAGGGCAAAAAACTCGAGCCTATCGAGGAAGTCGTGATATCAGCGCCTGACGAATATTCGGGGAGCATCATATCTAAGCTCAATTTGAGAAAAGGCATGATGAAAAATATGTCGAGCGAAAATGGATATACCCATCTCGAGTTCATGGTACCTACGAGAGGACTTCTTGGATACAGGACTGAGTTCATAAACGATACCAGAGGCGAGGGCACCATGGTCAGACGTTTCGACAGCTTCGAAGAGTACAAGGGAGAGATCCCGCAGAGAACGAACGGTGTCGCGATAGCACAGGAAGCTGGTATGGCTACGCCTTACGCGCTGAACAATATCTGCGAAAGGGTCAAACTTTTCATAGAGCCGGGAACGGAAGTCTATGAGGGTATGATCATAGGAGAGAACGCGCGAGGCGATGATATGGTCGTCAATCCGTGCAAAGCTAAACAGAAAACAAATATGAGAGCAGCCGGTGTGGATGATAACGTCAAGATACCGCCCGCAGTGGAATTTTCACTGGAAGAAGCGCTCGAATATATAGACGACGACGAACTTGTTGAAGTGGTTCCTGATGATATCAGGATGAGGAAGCAGATCCTCAATGAGATGGACAGGAGGAAGAACAAGAACCGTCAGAAATAGAGAAGGTAAATAATGTCTTTTACTCATCTTCATCTTCATACGCAGTACAGTCTCCTTGATGGCGCGGCAGTCATCAAGGACGTCGTTGCGCGCGCGAAAGAGCTAGGGATGGATTCGCTGGCAATAACAGACCACGGCGTCATGTATGGCGCTGTGGATTTTTATCGTGAATGCAAAAAGCAGGGTATCCGGCCTGTGATAGGCTGTGAAGTCTATACAGCGGCCAGATCGCATCTCGAAAAAGATCCCGAGAAGGACAGAAGGATGCATCATCTCGTCCTGCTGGCGGAGACGAACGAAGGTTACAGGAATCTGATAAAGATCGTATCGATCGGATTCACAGAAGGCTTTTATTACAAGCCGAGGATCGACAAAGATGTCCTGAGAAAATACAGTAAGGGCATAATCGCGACGTCCGCCTGCCTTGCGGGAGATGTGCAGCAGAGGCTTATGCAGCGTGATTACGAGGGCGCGAAAAAGCAGGCATTGGAATTCCGAGATATATTCGGAGAGGATAATTTCTTCCTCGAACTCCAGGATCAGGGGCTGGAAGAAGAAGCCGCGATCCTTCCGGATATGATGAAGCTCCATGAAGAGACGGGCATACCTCTCATCGCCACGAACGATGTCCATTACATCAGACAGAGCGACGCGAAGGTGCATGATGTACTGCTCTGCATCCAGACAGGATCAACAGTAGATGACGAAAAGAGGATGAAATTCCCGAACGATCAGTTCTATCTCAAGAGTGAGGAAGAGATGCGAAAGATCTTCGCGGCTGTTCCTGAAGCTCTGGACAATACCCATAAAATAGCGGAAAGGTGCAATGTCGAATTTGAATTCGGACATCTGCATCTGCCTGAATTCGTACCGCCTGAAGGCATGGATAACAGGACATATCTCAGGTCTCTGTGTGAAAACGGTTTCATGGAGAGGTATCCTGATCCGGATCAGAAACTGAGGGACAGGCTCGAGTATGAGCTTTCGACTATAGAAAACATGGGATATGTGGAATATTTTCTCATAGTATGGGATTTCATAAACTACGCGAAGTCACACGGTATAGTAGTGGGACCCGGCAGGGGATCAGCAGCGGGGAGCATCGTGTCGTACTGCCTCAGGATAACAGACATCGATCCTATAAAGTATAATCTCATTTTCGAGAGGTTTCTCAATCCTGAAAGGGTGAGTATGCCGGATATCGATATCGATTTTTGCTATGAGAGAAGGCATGAAGTCATCGAATATGTCCAGAGAAAATACGGGGCCGATCATGTCGCGCAGATAGTCACTTTTGGTACTATGAAAGCAAAACTCGCGATCAGAGATGTAGGACGCGTGCTCAATGTCAGTTATGGAGAAACGGACGCGATAGCTAAAGCCGTGCCGAATCAGCTTGGCATGACGATAGATAAAGCGCTTCAGATGAATCCGGAACTGAAGGGGAAATATGATACGGACGCGAATACAAAGAAGATCATCGATCTTTCGCGCGCGCTTGAAGGAATGCCGCGCCACGCTTCCACTCACGCGGCGGGAGTTGTGATCACAAAGGATCCGGTGGATGAATATGTGCCGCTGACGCTTACTGAGAAGGGGCCTGCCACGCAGTTCACGATGACGACTATCGAAGAACTTGGACTTCTTAAAATGGATTTTCTTGGCCTTCGGACGCTCACGATAATAAGGGACGCCCTCGCGATGATCCGTGAGGATCACGGCGTGGATATAGATTTTTCCAAAATGGAATATGATGACCCTGAAGTCTTCAGGATGATATCGGAAGGAAATACTGACGGAGTGTTCCAGCTCGAAAGCGAAGGGATGACATCGTTCATGCGCAGCCTGAAGCCTGACTGTTTTGAGGATATAATAGCGGGCATCGCGCTTTACAGGCCGGGCCCGATGGCTTCGATTCCGACTTATATCGAAAACAAGAAGCATCCGGACAGTATCAAGTACATAGATAAAAGTCTCGAACCTATACTTTCCGTTACGTATGGCTGTATGGTATATCAGGAGCAGGTCATGCAGATAGTTCGTGATCTCGCAGGGTACAGCTATGGACGTTCAGATCTTGTACGCCGCGCGATGAGCAAGAAAAAGATGAATGTGATGCTCGAGGAAAAAGAGTATTTCATAAACGGAAAGACAGATGAAAACGGAGATATCGTCATAAAGGGCGCCGTGAGGAACGGGGTCCCTGAGCAGGCGGCTGAGCAGATATACAATCAGATGGTCAGTTTCGCTTCGTACGCGTTCAACAAATCGCACGCTGCGGCTTACGCTGTGGTAGGATATGAGACAGGATACCTTAAGTATCATTATCCTGCTGAGTTCATGGCAGCCCTGATGTCGAATTTCATGGGAGATTCGTCGCAGCTCGCGCTTTATATAAGGAACTGCGGAGATATGGGGATAGAGGTGCTTCCTCCTGATGTGAATACGGGCGGGAAGAAATTCTCAGTATCCGACGGGAAGATAGTGTACGGACTGCAGGCTGTCAAGAATGTCGGAGAAGGTGTCATCGACGCGATCGTAGAAGCCAGGGAGACGAAAGGAAAACCATCTACGATATTCGATTTTATAAGCGGCCTCGATGTGCATAAGATCAACAAATCGGCTATAGAAAGTCTTATAGAATGCGGAGCGACATCTTCGCTCGAAGGAAACAGGGCGCAGCATCTTTCAGTGTATGAACAGCTTATTTCATCGGCGCAGAACAACGCGAAAAAAAATATTGCAGGGCAGATATCTCTGTTCCAGCTAAACTCGGACGAGATGGAGACATCTTCGGCGCATGCCAAGCTGCCTGACGTGAAGGAGTTCGACAAGCGCAGGCTCGCGGCCATGGAAAAGGAAAAGCTCGGAGTATATCTGACAGATCATCCGCTTAAAGAATACGAAAAGATCCTAAAGGGCATCGTCACGATAACGGGGGACAGATTCAAGCTGAGTGACGCGCCGGCAGAAGAAGATGAAACGGGTGTAAATAACGCGAAACCGCGGATATACGACGGACAGAACGTTACTGCGGCAGGCATAATATCCGGGAAGAGGACACTCATCACTAAATCGAACAAGATGATGGCGTTCGTCCAGGTAGAAGACCTCTGCGGTGAGATGGAGATCATCGTTTTCCCAAACACATATGAGAAATACATGGGGCTTTTGAAAGACGACGCTGTGATAGTCATAGAGGGCAGGCTGAATTTCAAGGAGGATGAGTCTCCGAAGATCATAGCTTCTGTGATCAAGTCTATAAACGAGTTCACCGGCGAAGGATCAAAGCCGGCAAAGTTCAGGATACCTGCCGCGATGGACGCGGATGAGGGAATTGAAAAGATAAAGGAACTGCTCAGGGAATGGCCAGGAAATACCCCGGTCATAATATATCCGCCGGGCAGGAAGCCTCTCATGGCGTCAGACCAGCTTAGAGTCGAGCCGTGCAGCGGGCTAAGAGCAGCGGCATCGGAACTGCTTGGAAGTGAAAACGTAAAAATAGAGCAATAGAGCATAATTCAGGAGGAGAAGGAAATGAAGAAAATAGGGATACTTACAAGTGGCGGCGACGCGCCTGGAATGAACGCTGCTATCCGCGCGGTAGTTCGTACGGCTTATACTTATGGAATAGAGACTGTGGGCATAATGAGAGGTTTCGAGGGGCTGATCGAAGATGACATGAAGCTCCTGACACGTGAAGACGTGGGCGATATAATACAGAACGGCGGCACTGTGCTAAAGACGGCGAGAAGTGAAAGATTCAAATCGTTTTTCGGTCAGGACAAAGCGATAGAAAATCTGAACAAGCACGGTATCGACGCGCTTGTCGTATGCGGAGGAGACGGCAGCTTCAGGGGAGCGGCAGATCTTTCGAAAAAGGGCATAGCGGTGATGTGCATCCCTTGCACGATAGACAACGATCAGGGCTATACAGATTATACTATAGGATTTGATACTGCTGTAAATACTGTTCTCGACGCGGTCAGCAAGATACGCGATACCGCTTCAGCTCACGACAGAACGACAGTTGTAGAAGTAATGGGCAGAGAATGCGGCGACATCGCTCTCTACGCGGGAGTGACCGGCGGCGCAGATTATATCTTTATCCCGGAGGTCCCTGTAGATACAGGCGCGGTGATCACGAAGATACTTGAAGGCGTAGAGAGAAATAAGAACCACAGCATAATAATCAAAGCGGAAGGAGTCGATATATCGACGGAAAAACTCTGCGACATCATATCTCAGGGTACAGGGCAGGAAGTGCGTTCAGTCGTACTGGCGTATCTGCAGAGAGGCGGATCTCCTTCGGCTAAGGACAGGATGCTCGCGAGCCTTATAGGCAGCAGGACCGTGGAACTGATCGACGCCGACAGCGGCAGCCGGGCGATAGGACTGTCGGGAAACGAGATAATAGATATCGATATCGATGAAGCTGTAGCGACAAAGAGGCAGGTCGATCTCGAACTTTTAAGTCTCATAGATAATCTTTCGAAGTAAAAGGGAAATGAAGAAAAAAACGCTTAAAGAAAGAATAATAAATAAGCTCAGAGACATAGGCGGTCTTTCGCAGGATCTGATAAAGTGGCTTATGATATCGATAATCGTAGGATCCATCGGCGGAGGTATAGGGATCGTTTTTGTCATGACAGTGGATATGAGCGACAAATTCTATTCACAAAACACATGGATGATCTATGTGCTGCCTGCCGGCGGTCTTTTGATCGCGCTTATGTACAATCTTGCCGGGGTGCATAATGTAAAGGGCCTGAGCCGCGTTATCGACGGAGTGCGCGGCGATGATGAGATACCTTTTTCTCTTTCGCCGATCATATATCTGAGCACTATCATAACACATATATGCGGAGGCTCTGCCGGAAGAGAAGGCGCGGCGCTCCAGATAGGCGGATCGATCGGTGAATTCCTGGGCGGGCTTTTTGATATGGAAGAAAGCGATATGTCTATCATGATCCTGAGCGGAACAGCAGCCATGTTTTCAGCGCTTTTCTGTACACCTCTGACAGCGACGGTGTTCGCTATGGAGGTCGTAAGCGTCGGAGTGATGTATTATTCCGCGCTTCTCCCATGTCTTGTCTCTTCGCTCGTAGCGTATACTTTTGCCAGAATGGCAGGACTCAGCAGCACAGCTATGGCTATAGTGCATCTTCCGGATATAGATGTGATGATCGTTCTTAAAGTTGCGCTGCTTGGACTCTTCTGCGCGGCGCTCGCGGCAGGGCTGGTGGTCGTCTTTGAGCATACGAGAAGATTCTTTGTAACGAAATTCAATAACAGATACATAAGGCTCGCTGTCGGAGGATGCTGCCTGATTCTGCTGACTCTCATATTCCCGTCCGGCAATTATAATGGTTCAGGCATGAACGTGATACTGAAAGCTCTTGGAGGAAACGCGGACTGGTACAGCTTCGCGGTCAAGCTGCTGTTCACGGCTGTATGTCTTGGATCAGGATATAAAGGCGGAGAGATAGTGCCGACTTTTTTCATCGGCGCGTCGATGGGATGCTGGGCAGGCGGGCTGATAGGGCTCGATCCTGGATTTGCCGCGGCTATAGGGCTTGTGGCTACTTTCTGCGGAGCTGTCAACTGCCCGATCGCTTCAATAATACTCGGGATAGAATTCTTCGGAGGCGGCGGTATAATCTACTATGCTGTGGCCTGCGCGATAAGTTTCCTTATGAGCGGATATTACAGCTTGTATGGCAGTCAGAAAATAATGTACAGCAAAACCACCGCGAAATATATAAATAAACGGGCAAAGTAAATGGAAGACAGAGTAATATTACATTGCGATATGAACGGCTTTTTCGCTTCTGTCGAGCTTCTCGACAGACCGGATCTGCGCGATGTACCAATGGCGGTGTGCGGGAACCCGGATAATCGTCATGGTATTATTCTGGCTAAAAATGAGGAGGCGAAGAAGTACGGGATCGTCACGGCTGAGACGCTGTGGCAGGCAAAAAGGAAATGCCCCGGCCTTCAGTGCGTCCCTCCGCATATGAGGAAATACAAACATTACAGCAGACTGATGAACGAGATATACGGAAGATATACTGATATGGTGGAACCGTTTTCTATCGATGAGTCGTGGCTTGATGTGACGGCTAGCAGGAAACTTTTTGGAGACGGGAAGAAGATAGGCGACGAAATAAGGGAGACTGCAAAGCGGGAGCTCGGGCTGACCCTTTCCGTGGGGGTGTCATTCAACAAGATCTTCGCGAAGATGGGAAGTGAGTATAAAAAGCCGGATGCTACGACTATCATTTCAAGAGAGAATTTCAAGGATATCCTCTGGCCTATGCCGGCCGGAGAACTTTTCTTTGTAGGAAAAGCCAGCGCGGCGAAGCTCGGAGCGAGTGGTATCATGACGATCGGTGATATTGCGTCGGCGGATCCCGCTGTGCTGACGATGCTGCTCGGCAAAATGGGAGGAGATCTGCATAGATACGCAAACGGTCTCGATGACAGTCCCGTGGCACTCGGCAGTGAAAGACGCAGGATCAAATCTGTCGGCAATGGAGTTACTTTTAAAAGAGATCTAGTGACTGAAGATGATATAAGGGTCGCCGCGGTAGGACTTTCGGACAGGATATCGAGCAGGCTCAGAAAATATGAGATGAAGGCCGGCGGGATAAAGGTGGATATCAAGGATCCGGGGTTCAAGTCGATATCAAGACAAAAACAACTTGAGAACGGTACAAACCTTCCCGATGAGATAGCGGCCGCGGCGCTCGATATAATCCACAATTCATGGAGGACCGGAGATCCGATCAGGCTCCTCACTATCACCGGCATAAACCTTCGTGATGAAGACGAGTCGGAACAGATATCACTCTTTGCTGAAAAGGAAGAGGGGAGAGAGAAGTCACAGCAGATAGCTCGCGCTATCGATGACATAAGAGACAAGTTCGGTGATTCATCTATATCTTTTGGAAGGACGATAAATAATGATATCGGCGTAGATGAGGATCCGCATGATAATAAAGAATAAAAAAAGAGGAAGCTTTCTGATCTGCCGATCTGTATGCTTCCTGGTTTCTATACAATAAGGATGTGTTCAGTATCCTTTGTTATCTGACTGAAAAGGCGCCTTTGCTGCTTGTGTATTTGCCCGAAGTGCCTTTGACCTTCACACCTGAAACGGTGAATTGATAGTTGCGTCCGCGGGGAAGGCTTTTCACATTGACTATTATCTTCGCGCTCGTTCTGCGCTTTATAGATGTGACATAGTTGCTTGTTTTGTGCTGACGTACGACTTTGGCTGAAGCCGAACTCGATTTCCAGGAAACTTTTTTCTGGAATCTTATAGTCACGGTCTTCGCGCTTGAATCATAGGACACATCTTTGATGAGTACCGGATTTTGAGATTGTGTCACTGCAGACGATACTTCCGCCGCGTTGACCGTAAGACCAATAACGCATGCTGAAGTCATGGCCAGCATAACGACTACAGACAATATGAGAGCTGCTGTTTTTTTAGCTTTTGTCATTGGATATCTAAGTGCCTCCTTGTCCGGATTCAATGATCCCTATCCCTCTTCTAGATACAATGATACACTTTTCAGATTAAAGAATCATTAAAGATATCACATTTCTTCAGGTATCGTGAAAGTAAATTCCGATCCTTTCCCAAGCTCACTAGTCACGGATATAGTTCCTCCGTGCGCTTCGACCATCCATTTGACCATTGAGAGCCCAAGTCCGGTGCTGTCGTCCGCGGCGTTCCTCGACTCATCGACTCTGTAAAAACGATCCCAGATCCTGTCGATGTCTTTTTCGGGGATGCCTATGCCGTCATCTTTGACTGAGCATACAGCTGATCGGCTGCCGTTTTCGCTTTCCGCTTCAGATACTGTCACCTGTATATGACTTCCGCTGCCGCTGTATTTGACCGCGTTGGATATAAGGTTTATGAACACGCGCATCAGCATCGTCTGATCGCCCAGGACTTTTATTCCCTGAGGAGCATTGCAGCTGATCAAAATGTTTTTCTCAGCGGCGGATTCCTGCTGCTGCTCGGAGATTATCTGAGCCAGATCGCCTATGTCTATGCTGTCTATGTTGAGGTGTTTAGCGTTGTTCGACTCGCGCGCTATGGCAAGGAGCTGCGATATGAGGCTTGACATATGTTCGGCCTGATCGAGAACGATATAAAGAGCTTCTCTGGCGTCTTCGATGGTTTCCGCGTTTTCGAGCGCGAATTCGCATTGCGATACTATCACTGAAGTCGGGGTCCGAAGTTCATGAGAAGCGTTGTTCGTGAACTGCTTTTCGTTTTCGAAGGAAGTCTCCAGTCTGTCGAACATGCTGTCGAATGTGTTTGCGAGAGTGTAGATTTCATCTTTCCCTTCGCCAAGATCGATGCGTGACGAAAGATCTGAACCGTCATTTATCCGGTTAGCTGATTCCGCGATCTGGCGCACCGGTCTGAACGCGCGTTTGATGAGTAAATAGCCCCCGAGCGCGGCTATGATGATTATTATCGGCAGGATGATACTGGCGAGGTAGATAAGAGTATTGAAAGTCGACTGCTCATTGACGTCGTTCACCACGCCTCGTACCCAGAAATTTCCGTAACCATCAAGATAATAAGTCGTATCATATACGAACCAGTTGTGATCTCCGCTCTTCAGCGTCTGAGACTCGTTTGAATCAAAAGGAACTTTCTTGCTGTTGAAGCCCTGCGGCGTGCGCCCTTTGACCTGCTTCTGATCAAGATCATAAACACAGAGATACATGCCGTCCTTATAATAATCGAACCCATCGCTGAAAGTGAGTTTTCCTTTTTGGTAAGTGATGTCATTGCAGTTTTCGTCCACGAAATCGATGAGTTTGTCCTTCGATGTAGCTTTGACCATGTTTTGTCCTACATAAATAATAAATCCGAAGGCGACTATAGCGAGTATCGTCATCAGGATCGTGAACCATATCGTGACTTTTGCCTTGATCGATATATTTTTCATTTTTCCTCCCGGAGCACATATCCGGCGCCCCGAACTGTCTGTATGAGTTTATTTCCAAAAGGCTCGTCGATCTTCCTGCGCAGATATCTTATGTATACATCTACCATGTTCGATCCGCCTTCGTAATCGTAATTCCATATATGGCGGCTTATTTTGTCGCGTGAGAGGACTTTTTCCTTATTCCTGATCATGTACTCGAGGATAGCGAATTCTTTCGCTGACAGCGAGATATCGGTCTCTCCGCGTGTCACAGTCCTGGCAGTACAGTCGACTTTCAGGTCAGCAAGCTCATAAATGTCGTTCGCGCTGTTCGACGATCTCCTTATAAGGGCTTTCACGCGCGCCGTGAGCTCATCGAAAGCAAACGGCTTGACGAGGTAATCATCGGCTCCGGCTTCAAGACCTTTCACACGGTCATCCACACCGTCCATCGCTGTCAGGAATATGACAGGCGTATCGTCGCCGTTCTCCCTCATGAGCTTGAGTATATCGAATCCGCTGAAAGCCGGCAGCATGATGTCCAGCACCACAGCGTCGTATTCAGTCATGTTAAGATAGTCGAGAGCGTCGCTCCCATTCAGGCACGCGTCGACCGAGTAATGCTCCATTTTCAGTTTTTTGACTATAAGTTTGTTGAGATTTGGTTCATCCTCCACAACAAGGATACGCATAGATCTCCTCCTTAATCCTATAAGAAAAGTCGTCCTGCAGGCTCTATATCATAATTATATCATACGAGAGATAATTATTGTGGCATTGATACCTTACGGGCGTTATAATTATGAAAAAGGAGAGGCAGTAATGTACGATATTTGTGTTATAGGCGGAGGCGCGTCGGGCCTTTCGGCGGCTGTCACGTGTCTTCGTGATGACCCGGGGCTGAACGTCTGCGTGATCGAAAAAATGGATCGTCCGGGCAGGAAGATCAGCGCTTCCGGAAACGGGAGATGCAATATAACTAACGCGAAATGTGAGAGCGCGGAAGCGTCTCTTTCTTTTTTCAGGAGCATCGGAGTCGAAACTGTCAAAGAAAACGAAGGCAGGTTTTACCCTAGGTCAGGACGCGCGGAAGATGTAGTGAAGGCTCTTGTCAATACCGCGGAAGCTCTTGGCGCTGAGATGATGACAGACTTTGCTGTGACGAAGACAGCACGCGTAGAAGACGGCACTTTCGAGGTGTATGGAATTTCGGGCGGTGAAGGCATTACTGTAAAATCGAAAAAACTGCTCATAGCGTCCGGAGGGAAAGCCGCTCCTCAGTTCGGTACATCGGGTGACGGTTACGCTTTCGCGAAAAGTTTCGGCCATACGGTGACGAGACTCGCGCCGGTGCTGACATCGATAAAGAGCGGAGATATTTCAGGATCGCTGAAAGGCACGAGAGCGAAGGGGCGCTGCGCGCTTCTCAGAGACGGAGAGGCCATATACGAAGAATATGGAGAAGTACAGTTCGCGGAAGGAGCGCTCTCGGGGATATGCATCATGGATCTGAGCCGCTTTCTGAAACTCGAAGGAAAAGACATCAAAAAAGAATTCAGGCGTTACCGCGTGGAGATAGATTTCATGCCGGAAAAGAGCGAGAAGGAATTGTCTGGACTTCTTTTTAAAAGAAAAGAAATACCGGGACTCAGGGCTTCGGATATCTTCTTGTCGATCGTCCCGGCACGCCTCGCGGAAGATATAGTTTCGCGTTCTCTTTCTGAAACTTCACCGGGAGCTTTTGCGGCGGATATCAGCGGAGATGAGATCGAGAGGCTTGCGAAGAATATGAAAAACTGGTCAGTGCGCGTCTCCGGAGCAGGCGGCTGGAAGGACGCTCAGTGCACTTTGGGCGGGGTAAAGACAGAAGAGATCGATATGGATACAATGCAGTCACGTATAGCTGACGGGCTGTATTTCGCGGGAGAGATCATTGACCGCGACTGGCAGTGCGGAGGGTTCAACCTTCAGAATGCATGGGAAACAGGAATAAAAGCGGGAAAGGCGATGGCGCGTTGAAGACTTACAGGATACATCAGATAAAATTGCGGATCGGAGAGAAGACGGATGTCATTCCTTCGATAATAAGGTCGCGCAGCGGAAAGAGAGAACTCGAGATATATGACTGGAAAATCGTCAGAAGATCTGTTGACGCGAGAGATAAGGGAGATATCAGACTTGTTTATTCCGTCGATTTTACATGCTCGAGTGAGCATATCGATCTTCCTGAAGCACCGGACCTGGAATACAGATATGTCATGCCGAGAGGCGGTGAGATGCCGTCCGGAACGAAGAGACCTGTGATTGTTGGTTTCGGACCGTGCGGTATGTTCTGCGCTCTGATCCTTTCACAGATGGGATTCAGGCCGATCGTCCTTGAACGAGGGAAGAAAGTGTCCGAGAGGTCGCGAGATGTCGACGCGTTCAGGCAAAGCGGGGTGCTGGATACCGAATCGAACGTGCAGTTCGGAGAGGGCGGCGCCGGTACTTTTTCTGACGGTAAGCTGACGACGGGTATCAAGGATCCGAGAGTCAGGAAAGTGATCGAAGAATTCGCTGCGGCTGGAGCAGGGGACGATATCCTCGTCGACGCGAGACCGCATATCGGAACGGATGTGCTTAAGACAGCTGTCGCGAATATACGCGAAGCAATAATCAAAAATGGCGGCGAGGTGCTGTTCAGTACAAAAGCGGAAAACATCACTTCGAAGAACGGTATACTGAGCGGTGTGGATATTTCCGGGCAGGGGCATATCGATACTGACGATCTTGTTCTGGCTGTAGGGCACAGCGCGCGCGATACTTTTTCGATGCTTGCCGCGAATGGTTTCACCATAGAGCAGAAGCCTTTTTCGATAGGTGTCAGGATCGAGCATGAACAGAGTCTCATAAATAAAGCACAGTACGGCAGCGACGATCGCGCGAAAATTCTGGGGCCGGCGGATTACAAGCTCAGTTATCACGGCAGGAACAGCAGGGGAGTGTACACTTTCTGTATGTGTCCTGGCGGTGAGGTGATCATAGCGTCAAGCGAAGAGGGCGGAGTAGTTACGAATGGTATGAGCGACAGCGCGAGGAGCGGGAAGTACGCGAACAGCGGGCTTCTCGCGGATGTAAGGACTGAGGACCTCGGTTCTTCGGATCCTCTCGCGGGCGTGGAGTTCCAGAGGAAATATGAGCGTCTCGCTTTTGAGTACGGAGGAAGAGACTATAAAGCGCCGCGAACCGAACTGAAAGATTTCAGAGGTTCCGATGTAGAGAAATGTCTGCCGGGCTTTGCTTCAGAGGCAATAACTGAGGCGGTGCCTTTCATGGCGCGCAGGCTCAGAGGATTCGATGATCCTCACGCTTTGATGACAGGTGTCGAGACGAGGAGCAGTTCTCCTGTCAGGATCATAAGAGATGAAAATATGATGGCGGATATAGCCGGAGTATATCCGTGCGGAGAAGGCGCCGGATACGCGGGAGGAATAGTTTCCGCCGCTGTTGACGGTATCAAAGCGGCGGAACGTATAGCTCTCAGATATAGAAAGTGATCTGTTTTATTTTTCGATAAGGCTTTCGCCGGTCATTTCTTTTGGTATTTCTATGCCCATCATATCGAGGAGCGTAGGAGCCAGATCCGCAAGTTTTCCGCCGGATCTCAGCGGAGCGGGATCATTCGATATATTTACAAGAGGGACCGGGTTTGTCGAATGTTTCGTGACCGGTTTTCCTTCTGTATCCATCATTATATCCGCGTTCCCGTGGTCAGCGGTCAGAAGCATCTGCCCGTCTTTCGCGAGGACTTCGCCGGCTATCTTCGGCACACACACATCGAGAGTCTCGATAGCTTTAATCGCGGCTTCCATTATTCCTGTGTGACCGACCATATCGGCGTTCGCGAAATTGAGTATGATAAGGTCATATTTATCAGCGCGTATCTGCTCGATGACTTTCTCAGTAATGATATAAGCGCTCATCTCAGGCTGCATATCGTATGTGGCCACTTTTGGAGACGGTACTAGTATCCTGTCTTCTCCCTCATTTGGCTTTTCTACTCCGCCGTTGAAGAAGAACGTCACATGCGCGTATTTTTCCGTTTCTGCTATTCTGAGCTGTTTCAGGCCAAGAGAAGCGGCGTATTCGCCAAGAGTGTTTTTTATAGACTCGGGAGGGAAAGCGATATGAACATCCGGCATAGTCGCGTCATACTGAGTCATCGTGACATAGAACAGATCTGAAATGATATTTTCGCGTTCAAAACCGCTGAATGAACTGTCGACGAAACAGCGCGTTATCTCTCTCGCGCGGTCCGGTCTGAAATTGAACATGACAATTGAATCACCGTTTTTCACAGCGGTATCTTTCCCGATCACTGCAGGTTTCACGAACTCGTCCGTCTCATCTCTTTTGTATGCTTCCGCGAGGGCTTCTGAAGCTGTCACGGCGTGATATCCTTTTCCGAGGGTAAGAGCGTCGTATGCCATGGACACTCTTTCCCAGCGTGTATCACGATCCATAGCGTAGTATCTTCCGGATATCAGCGCAATGCGGCCTGTATCGATCTCAGCCATATATTTTTCGAGTTCGTCGATATATGTACCCGCGCTGGTTGGAGGTACGTCTCTTCCGTCGAGGAAGCAGTCTACACAGACATTTTTTATGCCGTTCGTTTTAGCCATGCTGAGGAGAGCTTTTAGATGATCGATGTGACTGTGTACACCTCCGTCGGAAAGCAGTCCGAATAAATGCAGAGTGGAATCGTTTTTCTTTACGTGTTCCATAGCGCCGAGCAGCGCTTCATTGTCAAAGAAGGTCTTGTCCGCGACAGCTCTTGTTATACGCGTAAGCTCCTGATATACGATACGGCCGGCGCCGATATTTAGATGTCCGACTTCTGAGTTGCCCATCTGACCTTCTGGAAGGCCTACAGCTTCACCGCTCGCCGCGATCTCAGTATGCGGATATTTCTCGAACAGGCTGTCCAGGCCTGGTGTTTTTGCCTGTGCTATGGCGTTTCCGTATGTCTCTTTATTTATACCGAATCCGTCCATTATCATGAGCATCGTCGGTTTTTTCCTTTTATTGTTTTTCATTGTGCTTATCCTTTCATCTGCGTGGGATGTATGCCCGAAAACAGTATATCACATACTCGCGGGCCCGTGATATAATAAATCGGGAGGCAGTCATGGCAGAGATACAACGCACCAAAAATGATTCAATATTTACTGACGAGCAGTGGGACGCGATCGCCGCGAGAGATACGAATATACTCGTTTCGGCCGCCGCCGGTTCCGGAAAAACTGCTGTGCTTGTGCGCAGGATAACGAAGATGATCATAGAAGATCATGTTCCTATCGACAGGATGCTCATCGTAACTTTCACAAAAGCGGCAGCGTCTGAGATGAAGGAAAAGATAACGCGGTCTATCCACGAAGAAATCGAGTCAGGCAGTCCCGATGAAGACAACCTGAGACATCAGCTGGACATAATGTACCGTGCGCATATCAGCACGTTCGACTCCTTTGCTTTTGAGGTGGTAAAGAGATATTTTCATCTGGTCGAATGCGATTCAGATCTGTCTGTTTGTGATGAAAACGACGCGGCAGTGATGAAGGCTGACGCGATGGACGACATCTTCGAGGAGATGTTCGATGAGGAGAGAAAAGGATTTGAGGACTTCCTCGCGCATTACAGCTCTTTTAAAAACGATGACAGCATAAAGTCTGGCATGATAAAGCTGTATGATTCTATAAGGTCGATACCGGACTATATGGACTGGCTTGAAAACGCCGCGGATATGCTCGATATGAGCGAAGAGGAATTCAGGAATTCCGAGCTGGCTGTGATCATGATGCGTGACATCGATGAGATGCTTTTGAAAGCGCTGAGGACGTATGAGTCTGTTGTGAAACTCGCTGAGGACAGCGGGATCGAGCATCAGCTGCCTGTACTTAGGCAGGATCCGATCAACGTGCAGACGCTTCTTGAGATAAAAGATATGGATCAGCTTGGACGGGCGCTGGAAGCCTTTTCACAGCCTGCTCTTTCACGTGTGAAGAAGAACGTATCCGACGCTTCTCTCGGGGCCTATGATCTTCATAAAGGGGAGATACAAGAGGGGAGAAAGAAGGCTAAGGCCATCATAGACGGGATCAGGAAAAAATACTTCGCGGAGGACATACGAAGCAGTATAAAACGCATGAACGAAACGTACAAGTACGCTGTGTTCCTTCTTTCGCTGCTCAAAAAATTCGAAATCAAATACAACGAAAGAAAATCCGAGAATGATCAGGCTGATTTTGCGGACATAGAACATTACGCTATAAAGATATTGAAAAACAAAGACGCGGCATATGAGTACCGCAGTATAATAGACTATATTTTCATCGATGAGTATCAGGACAGCAACTTGCTGCAGGAGAGGATCATCGATTCGATAAAGAAGGATAATAACGTCTTCATGGTAGGTGATATAAAGCAGAGCATATATAGATTCAGGCTCGCGGATCCTTCGATTTTCCAGGATAAATACGATAATTACAGAAAATATGACAAGCCGGCCGGCGGGAACGGATCGAAGATAGACCTTAACAGGAACTTCAGGAGCAAGGACGGTGTAGTAACTGCTGTAAATGATGTTTTCAAAGATATCATGAATGGTTATGATGAAGACGCTGAGCTCAGAAAGGGTGTCGCTTATACAGGAGACATGGAGTATAAGACTGAGTTCGCCGTCGTTGACTGCGCGGATGAAGCGACTGAGGGCATCGATCAGGAGCTCCTGGATATGAAGAAAGAAGAACTGGAAGCGCTCACGGCTGTATCGATAATAAACGAGAATGCCGGACACACGAATATCTGGGACGTGAAGCAAGGGCGGGAAAGAGTCATGAGAAGAGGAGACATCGTCATACTCATGAGAAGTGCTGTCAATTACGCAGATATTTTTTATCAGACTCTTCGTGACAACGGCATAGACTGTTATCTCGAAAATAACGGAGGCTATTTCGAGCACATCGAAGTCATGACATTCATGGATCTGCTTAGGATCATCGATAATATGAGGCAGGATCTGCCTTTGTTAAGCGTGCTCAGATCTCCGATTTTTTCATTTTCGATAGATGATCTCATAGAGATAAGGCGCTCAGAAAAGGGTGTGCCTTATCACGAAGCATTTTTGTCATATCCAGAAAATGGAAGAGATGCCATGCTAAAGAAAAGGGTGAGTGAGGTCGTTTCTTCAATAATGAGATGGAAGAAACAGCAGGGATATGTCCCGCTGGATGATTTCGTATGGAAATTGATGGGAGAGACAGGCTTTTATATGTACGCGGGAGCTATGCCAGGCGGTGAGCAGAGGCAGGCGGCGCTGCGTATGCTTACCGAAAAAGCGGCATATTTCAGGCAGCGCGGATCTGTCACTCTTTATGGATTCATACGGTATATCGATAATATGCGTATGAGAAAGATAGATATGGCGCAGCCAAATATAACTTCGGACAGTGATGATACTGTTCGAATAATGACTGTACATAAGAGCAAAGGCCTCGAGTTCCCGATGGTCATATACGCGGGGCTCAGCAGAAAATTTCAAAAGGGATCAAGGGAGAGAAACTGGTCTTTTCACAATCATATCGGTATCGGCCTGAGATACAGTGATCCGGAAGGGCATTGGACTAAGGATACTCTGATGAAAGCCGTGATAGACGGCGCGAATAGTCATGAAGAGATGGACGAGGAAAAGAGGCTGATGTATGTAGCGTTCACGAGAGCTGAGGATAAGCTGGTGCTGCTGGCATCATCGGATGACTGGGAAAAGGCTGGTGAGTCATATGAAAGGGGGCCGATGGGAGAAAGCTGCGCGCTCGATCTCATTTATCCGTCAGTTTTAGATCATCCCGATGATTTCATCCAGAGAGTCTATACGAGACATGATCTTATGATGTCTGCTTCTGAAGATAACCGGGAAAGTGTATCTCTGATCGATACATTACATGGAAAAGCAATGAAAAATTATATCGCGGATCCTGATGCCAGCTTGAAAAAAACGGTTGACGCAAAAATGTCTTATGTATATCAGCACAGCGACGATCTTCAGATAAAATCCAAGTATTCGGTCACTGAAATGAACGCTGACAAGAAACCTGTCATTTCTCTTGAAGAACCGAGGTTCATCTCCGGAGAGCAGACATTCACAGCCGCTCAGAAAGGTACTGTCATGCATACTGTGATGGAGCAGATCGACTTCTCCGCGGTTGAGAAAAAGCTTCAGGAAGGCAGCGCGGCTGCTGACGAGTATATAAGCGGCACTGTCGCTTCGATGCTCGAAAAAGAGATACTCACAAAGGAAGAGTCTGAGGTCGTAGAAACTGAGAAGATAAGAGCGTTCTTCGAGACAGACACAGGGAAACGCGCGTGCGCGGCTAAAAAGCTTTACAGAGAGCTTCCTTTTACAGTGGTGCATGATCTCAATGGCAGCAGCGTGCTCGTTCAGGGGATCATAGACTGCTGTTTTGAAGAAGACGGAGAAATAGTTCTGATCGACTATAAGACTAATCACAGCAGGGAAGGGATCGAAGATCTGTACCGCGAACAGATAGATCTATACAGAGAAGCTATTGAAACTATAAATGAAAAACCTGTGAAAGAAGCTTATCTGTACCTGTTTTCCACTAACGAATTCGTTGACATGATAGATTAGAAAAGATATGACGGCAATATAAAAGGGGCTCACCGAAGTGAGTCCCTTTTTGATGTCAATTAATGATTTAAGACTTTGGTTTAGCAAATGCCCTGAGCCATCATAGCCTCAGCGATCTTCAGGAATCCAGCAATGTTTGCGCCCTTTACGAGGTCGTATTTGCCGAAGTATTCCTTTGAAGCTGCTGCGCAAGCATCATGGATACCGATCATGATATCATATAACTGCTTGTAAACATCTTCTGGTTTGAAGACTGTCTTTCCAGCGTTCTGTCCCATCTCTATGCATGAGCAAGCTACGCCGCCAGCGTTTGCAGCCTTTGAAGGTCCAACGCATACGCCGTTGTCCTGCAGGTAAGCGATAGCTTCGTTCGATGAAGACATGTTTGATCCTTCGCAGTAGAACTTGCAGCCGTTTGCAACGATTGTCTTAGCATCCTCGATGAGGACTTCGTTCTGTGTTGCGCATGGGATGTACAGGTCAGCCTTGACTTCCCAAGGTTTCTTTCCAGCAACAAACTTTGAACCAGGGAACTTGTCTGCATAAGGTGCGCAGATGTTCTTGCCTGAGTTTCTGAGCTGGAGCATGAAGTCAACTTTCTCGCCGCTGATTCCGTTCTCATCATAGATGTAGCCGTCAGGACCAGAAATTGTAACCAGCTTAGCGCCGAGTTCATTCAGCTTCATAGCTGTTCCCCAAGCAACGTTGCCGAATCCGGAAATGGATACTGTCATGCCCTTAACGGATGTGCCGTTAGCTTCGAGCATAGCGTTAGCGAAGAATACGATTCCGTATCCTGTAGCTTCTGTTCTTCCGTTGAGGCCGCCCCATGTCAGGCCTTTGCCTGTGAGTACGCCTTCGAATCTGTTAGTGATCTTCTTATATTCGCCGAATAAATATCCGATCTCTCTAGCTCCAACACCGAGGTCTCCAGCAGGAACGTCTGTTGAAGGTCCGATATGTCTGTAAAGTTCATCCATGAAAGCCTGGCAGAATCTCATGATCTCTGCATCTGATTTGCCGTTAGGGTCGAAGTCAGCGCCGCCCTTGCCGCCGCCGATAGGGAGGCCAGTAAGGCTGTTCTTGAAGCACTGCTCAAATCCCAGGAACTTGATGATTCCAGGATATACGCTTGGAGCAAATCTCAGTCCGCCTTTGTAAGGTCCGATAGCTGAGCTGAACTGATATCTGTAGCCCTTGTTTACCTGGATCTTGCCATTGTCATCAACCCAAGTAACTCTGAATGTGATTCCTCTCTCAGGCTCTGTAAGTCTTTCGAGAATAGCTGCTTCCTCATACTCAGGGTGCTTGTCGAATACAGGCTCGAGGGAAGTAAGAACTTCTTCTACAGTCTGATGGAATTCAACTTCACCAGGGTTCTTTTTCTCGCATAAAGCGATACAGTCTTTTACATAGTTTGACATTTTGGTGTTCCTCTTTTCTTTAAAATATATTTTGGTTATAAAGAATTATGTAGTCTCGCTGTGAAAAATATATCAAAAAGTAAGACAAGAGTCAATATTTTTGACTCAATAATAATAAGTTATAATATTCTGACAAATCGGTCAGGGGCTTCTCTTTCTATCGCCTAAATAATGCAAAAGTGATATAATTATCCACATATTGAAAGGACTGATCGAAGCAGGGGGATGATACTATGACGTATAGAGAGTATAGAGAGCAAAAAAAGAATGAACTGTCAGTCGCGCTGGAAAAAGCGCTCACATGTGAATCATTTTTAAAGCAGGTGAATCTGAGCAGGAATGAAATGCTGCACTGCTTCGCGATATCGGGAGCGGACAGCATATGCGCGGATATGGCGGGCAAAAAAAAGATAACATGTTCCGAGATCTGTGTCTGCTCCAGAGCGCTGCTGACATTGATATCCAGTGAGCCGCCTGAGGGATGGCTGAAACATCTGTTTGATTATACGCTGCACGAACTTTATCCGGAGCGTGACAGATATGAAGAAGCGCTGTCATACCACGACGGCATGCTCATTTTGTATGAAATAATACATACAGTTTTGAGCTATGACAGAAGCAGCAGAGAATTCTCACCGGTACTGGATTTTGATTTTCCGTCAGGTCCGGATATAGCTGACACGGCGGCAGGCGCGGAATTCAGATCGCTCGTAAAATATATAAGAAAGCATTACATATACGAGTTCATGCGGATCGGCGCGGAAATAACACCTTTCAATACGGTAGGGCATGTGGCCGGTGTACATTATGTCGCGATGCACATGGCTTATCAGATGCATCAGGCCGGGCTTCCGATAGATCTGGCTCTGGCTTCAGGTTCGGCGGCGATGCACGATATAGGTAAGTACGGATGCAAGGACTCAGAAAGCTGCCTTATACCGCATCTTCACTATTACTACACAAATGACTTCCTGGTAAGGAACGGGTTCAGCACGATAGCGCATATTGCGGGCAACCATTCCACATGGGATCTGGAGCTCGAGAACCTTTCTGTCGAGAACCTGATTTTGATATACGCGGATTTCAGGGTAAAGAGCAGACGTGAGAACGGTGTCGAGATCGTTGAATTCCATACGCTGGAAGATTCGTTCAGCATCATTCTCAATAAACTGGAGAATGTGGACGAGGCGAAGCGTGATCGTTATGTCAGAGTGTACAACAAGCTGAAGGATTTTGAGGATTATATGGTCAGCCTCGGCGCGGACACAGATTTCAACAGAGATGGTCTTGCTCCTGAGAAGAAGAAAGATCCTTCGCTCTCTACTGCCGATGAAGCTCTCGATCGTATAAAATATCTCGCCATCGAACACAATATCTCGGTGATGAGCAGTTTCAACAATGAGACTGCTTTCGGCGATCTTATCGAAAGCGCCAGATCCGAGCACAACTGGAAAAATACGAGGGCATACCTCAATATCATATCTGAATATCACTCATATATGACCAAGGTCCAGAAAAAGGCAACGATCTTTTTCCTCAACGAGCTTCTTTCAAACAGAGAGGGCGATATCAGACGGCAGGCCGCGGCGATAGCAGGCAGGATGATCGCGAATTTTGACAATATATACAGGAAAGATCTTCCGGATGGCGTAGACGAGAACGCGAGCGCTGATTTTACGCCTTCAGGGATCGTGATGTGGAAAGAATATCTGCAAAAAGTCGTGTATTCCGATCTTCAGACTACAGAGCAGCAGAGGCGCTGGATAGGATACACTCTCAAGATAACTCTTCCGGTACTTCTTAAGTCTTCAGATGCCGCGAAGCATAGTGAAGAAATAAAGATATTCATCGACACGATACGCGGTACGACCGGAGATGATCTTTCTGCTTTCATAATCACAGATACGATATGTTATCTGCCGCTTTCATACTGCAGTGATGAAAATGTCGCGGAACTTGTGAGATACGCTCTGTCGGCGTACAGGAGCGGCACGCTGGAAACTAAAGTCGCGGCGCTGAGGTTCATGGGTATCGCTGTCAGAGAGAAAGCGGTAAAGGATACGAAACAGCTCCGTTCTATAGCGAATATCGCGAAAAAAAGAAAGATAGATAACGATGAGGATGATCTGTGCGTCACTTTCATGCGTGAACAGATATCGGCCGCGCTGGGGGATGATGCGGGGGAAAATATTTCAGCCAATGGGATCTCTGACAGCGCGATCTCTGACATATTCCGCGAGAACCTTAAAGTCGGCACTTCATGGATCGTAAAAACAGTGAATATCGAACTGCTGCTTTCAGTCGCGAAGAATGGCAGGAAGGAGCAGATGTTCCATATAGCTACACATCTTTCCAATCTTCTTAAAGTCAGTGAACGTGTGACTGTAAGACAGACCGCGGGAGAAGGTCTGCTGAGGATCACGCCGTTCCTCACTCTTGATCAGAGAAACGAACTTGCGGTAGAACTGACGAAGGGCCTGGAAATGGGGGAGTATCAGTTTTCGAAATATATCCCGAAGTATCTCGGGCGTCTTGCTATGTGGCTGCATCCGGATGAACTTGACGAACTCCTTTATTCTGTCATCGAACTCATACACAGCAGCAATGACAAAGCGACTTCACTTGCTCTTGACGCTGTCGGGTCGATGCTCGTAGAGTATGGAGATTATCCGGAAAGGTTCAGAGAAGATAATGATGTATATGACCGTCGTAAAAATAAGATGATCGGATTTCTGCTTCAGGGGATGGCCAGCTACCATCCGGCTGTGAGTCAGGAAGCTTTCATGGTTATAGGGCAGTATGTTTTTGCGTCGAAGAAACTTGACATCGATCAGAAATTCGACATTTTCAGGCGCTTTTCCAAAAAGCTTCTGACACTTATAGATACTTCAGGGAAGGACACACTGACTTTTTTTAATAACGCTTCATCACTGAATCACATCTACAGATTCATAGCGGAATATATTTTCATATACGGAAAGATGTCCTTTGATGAAAACAGAAAGGTCGCTTTCTTCCCGGGGACTTTCGATCCGTTTTCCCTGAGCCATAAAGGTATAGTGACTTCGATACGCGACATGGGTTTCGATGTGTACCTTGCACTGGATGAGTTTTCCTGGTCGAAAAAAACACAGCCTCGCATGATAAGAAAAAAAATCATCTCGATGTCTGTCGCGGACGAAGAAAACGTATATATCTTCCCGGACGATGAACCTGTCAATATTTCGAATCCCGAAGATATAAAAAGACTGAAAGAAGTCATTCCGGGCGGGTCTCCGTATATTGTCGTCGGAAGCGATGTCATCGCGAACGCCTCTTCATACAGAGCTGAGCCTTCGGAAAATTCGGTACAGACTTTGAACCATATTATTTTCAGAAGAAAAAGCCGCGAAATGGGGAGCTCAGAAAAAAAAGCCGATTTCGAATATGCTCTTAAAAAAATAACAGGCAATGTCATTCATCTGACGCTGCCGACTCAGCTTGAAGATATAAGTTCGACGAAGATAAGGAACAATATCGACAACAACAGAGATATATCGGTCCTGGTGGATCCGGTCGCTCAGAATTATATCTATGATAACGGGCTGTATCTGCGTGAGCCGCAGTATAAATTCATCATTCCTTCGAGAGCTCTTCGTTTTACGAAATTAAGAAAGAGGACAGGAAGCGAGATACTCAGAAATCTGAGTTTCAGTCTTGATGAAGATGATGGATATATGAGATCCCTCGCGGCTTATATGGATGACAGTAAAGTGTACACTACAACGATACGCGACGACGCGAGGGGCAGCCGGGTCACTGCTTTCATCTGCGCGCATCAGGTCGAACTCAGCAAACTTTACGACGAGTTCGGGAGTCAGGCCACGGCGAATCATATAAGAGAATGCGCGAGAGGGCGCATACTTGTGATCCGCGCGTTTTTCGCTGACCGGGACACAGCTTTTTCGGATCCATTCCAGATGATCCTTTCAGAAGCGCTCACAGACGCTCTTAAAAGGGATTACTCATATGCTGTCTATCATCCGCTGAACAACAGATCTATCAGTGAAGATGTGAAAAGCATCCTCACGCGTCAGGGATTCAGAGAATTACGATCCG
>CALDNM010000134.1 GCA_937915045.1 uncultured Clostridia bacterium | reverse complement strand
AGCGATGACCATGCGGTCGCGGCCGGCAAGATCCTGAGAGACTTCAGCCTCATCGAAAAACTCACTGTCCGCCAGAAGAGCCGTTACTGCGCGGCCCTGATCGTCACCTATTTCGAAAACCAGAAGCCCGTCATCCTTTATATGATCCGGAGCCTCTTCGATCACGCGCCGATAGAAATCGAGCCCGTCATCTCCGCCGTCGAGCGCTTCGACCGGCTCATAGTCCCTGACCTCCGGCATGAGAGTCGGGATCACATCCGTCTTTATATACGGAGGATTCGAGATCACCATGTCATATTTTTTCCTCTTCACCGGCGCGAAAAGATCGCCGTGAAGCACCGTGACGCCGGCGCTGTTCGCGGACGCGTTCTCTCGAGTCAGCGAGACCGCGATATCACTGAGATCCGTCGAGGTCACCTTCGCGCTCGTCATCTTCGCGAGAGCGATGCCGATCGCGCCGCTGCCGCAGCAGAGATCGAGCACGTCCGGATCTTTCTGCCCCTCAAGAAGAGAGGCAGCCTTCTCGACTACAGTCTCGGTATCGAGCCTCGGGATCAGCACTCCCGATTTTACCTTCATGGTGAAGCCCATGAAATCCTGTGTTCCTATTATATACTGAAGCGGTTCTCTCGCCGCGCGGCGCGCGATCAGATCGAGGTACTGCTCCGTCGTGCGGTCGTCCGCGCCTTCGGCCCATTCCATGAAAAACCTGTCCGGTCTCACATGCATCAGCCAGCAGTAGAGCGTTTCCGCGTCGTGCTTCGGTGAGTCGACACCGGCGTCCTCGAGCTGCTTCATTCCCATTCTTACTATATCCTGAACTAATAGACTCATTCTTTGTTTGCTCCTAAATAGATTAATACTTTCCTGATATTTCGCTGGACGATCCTCTGCTGTAGTTTAATACCTTCTGTTCGGTATGTCGAGTCTGATCTTTTTGACGATGCGAACGAACTCTTTATTGTTCCTGGTCTGTGAAAGATTGTCGATGATGGCCTCGGTCACATCGGCCGGATCGCCGTTGCCGAGAGCCTTCCTCATATACCAGACAGCTTCCAGTTCATCCTGGTTCATCAGGAGATCTTCACGCCTCGTACCGGAAAGGTTGAGACTGATCGCCGGGAATATCCTCTTCTCCGACAGCTTGCGGTCGAGGTGGAGTTCCATATTCCCTGTGCCCTTGAACTCCTCGAAAATGACATCGTCCATACGCGAGCCCGTTTCTACGAGAGCGGTCGCGAGTATAGTGATGCTTCCGCCTTCCTCCATATTTCTCGCGGCGCCGAAGAATTTTTTCGGCTTGTACAGCGCCGTTGGATCGATACCGCCGGACAGTGTTTTGCCGGACGCGGGCACCACAAGGTTATATGCTCTTGCGAGCCTCGTGATCGAATCCAGCAGGATCACAACATCCTTGCCGTGCTCGACGAGCCTCTGCGCGCGGGCCAGTACCATCTCGGCCACCCTCACGTGATGCGAAGGCTGCTCATCGAATGTCGAATATATGACCTCGCCGCTCCTCAGCGATCTCTTCATATCCGTGACCTCTTCAGGCCTCTCATCCACCAGAAGCACGATCATCTTGACATCGGGATAATTCGTTTCCACGCTGCGCGCGATCTTTTTCAGGAGAGTAGTCTTGCCGGCTTTCGGCGGCGCGACGATCAGTCCCCTCTGTCCTTTTCCGACAGGAGAAATGAGATCGATCAGCCTCATCGAAAGATCCATGCCGTTCTCCATGACCAGCCTCTCGTTCGGGAAGATCGGAGTCAGCCTTTCAAAATCCGGACGGTTTTTCGCCACTCCCGGATTGTCACCGTTCACCGTATTCACATAGAGGAGCGCGCCGAATTTTTCATTCTTGTTCGGCCTCCTCGAAATGCCGTTTATCATATCGCCCGTCTTCAGGTTGAACCTTCTGATCTGCGTCGGAGATACATATATATCGTTGTCGCTCGTGAGGAAATTTTCGAAACGTAGGAATCCGAAACCGCCGTCCGCGATATCGAGGATGCCCTCTACTTCAGGTCTTTCATCGTTGCTGTAATGTTTTTTTCCGTCGTGATGCTGTTCGTTTTCCGCGGCTTCATCGCCCGCCTGCTCTTCGCGCTCCGCGCTGCTCTCTTCGGGAGCTTCGTCCTCGTTTTTCGCGCGGCGGCCGGCAGGTCTGTGCCCGTCTTTATTCTCGCGGGCCTTCCCCTGATGGCCCTTTTTCTTTTGCTGTTTTTCTTCTTTGAGAGTTTCTTCCTTCTCTTCTTTTTCTTCTTTAACAGCCTCTTCTTTCTCATGCTCTTCCTGGACCTTCTTCGATTTTTTCGAGCCCTTCTTCAGGCGCGGTTTCGCCTTCGACATGAGTTTCTTTTCGTTCTCTTCCCTGACCTTTTCCGTACGATCGGCCGTCGTTTCTTTTTCTTCAGGCGCGCCCATGACGATAGCCTCGATAAGATCGGCTTTCTTCATTTTCTGGTAACCCGAAATACCGACGGCCTGCGCGATCTCACGAAGGTCGACTACTTTTTTCGACTTTAAAGTCTTTTCGTCCATTATATATATACTCCTAATCTGTGCCGCACGTCGCGGAAACAAAAAATACGCGTCCGTGTGCTGTGAATAAATTTGTCGCTGTCAGTTGGGATCGGCGGAGATTTCCGCCGTGATTATAATATACCAAGTGTGTAATCTTGTCAATTACGGGGTATAATAGAGTTGCATTATCCGATCCTAAAAAGTAAGATGTATTTGACAATAATGATCATACAGAAAAGGAGGTCGACATGTTGTTCAAGACTACGCAGAGCCATGAGGAGTTTCGTCAGAAGGTGCGCGAATTCGCGGAAGCCGAAGTCAAACCCGTGGCATTTATGAATGACCAGCATAACCAATTCCCTGATGATGTAGTAAAAAAAATGGGTGAAATGGGAATGATGGGTATTCCTTATCCGAAAGAATACGGTGGAGCGGGGCTTGATGTCCTGAGCTACGCGATCGCGGTCGAAGAGCTCGCGAGAGTAGACGGCGGCACCGGAGTCATACTTTCGGCTCATGTGTCGCTGGGCGCGTGGCCGATATTCGCTTACGGCACTGAAGAGCAGAAGAAAAAATATCTCGTTCCGCTCTGCAAGGGCGAAAAGATCGGAGCTTTCGGTCTGACAGAACCTAACGCCGGATCGGATGCCGGCGGCACCGAAACAGTCGCGGAGGACATGGGAAGTTACTGGCTGCTGAACGGCGGAAAGATCTTCATCACGAACGCGGGAAAAGCTGACGTGTATGTGATCTTCGCGGTCACTGAGCCGGGACTCGGCACGAAAGGCATCAGCGCGTTCATCGTCGAAAAAGGATGGGACGGCTTCGAGTTCGGAGACCATTACGACAAGATGGGCATACGTTCCTCGCAGACATGCGAA
>CALDNM010000133.1 GCA_937915045.1 uncultured Clostridia bacterium | reverse complement strand
CTCCTCTCGAAAACGTATTCCCTACAAGGTACGCGGACGCGAAGGACAAAAAAGAAGGAAACGTGGACGCTGTCAATTACAGCGTAAGATATGACAAGGCACCGGCGGTCAAAACGGCTAAGCCTAAGATCGTCATCCCGACATTCCCGGGCACGAACTGCGAGATGGACTCGAAGCGCGCGTTCGAGAGAGCGGGCGGTGAAGCCGACATACATATGATCAGGAATCTGAATGAGCTCGCGCTGGTAGAATCGATCAGCGAACTCGCGACGAAGATAAAACAGTCGCAGATCATAATGATCCCTGGCGGATTCAGCGGAGGAGACGAACCTGACGGATCGGCAAAATTCATTACTGCCGTATTCAGGAACCCTCTCATCAGCGAAGCTGTAGCTGACCTCCTCGAAAACAGAGACGGCCTCATCCTCGGAGTCTGCAACGGATTCCAGGCGCTCGTGAAACTCGGCCTCGTGCCTTATGGCGAGATCAGACCGATGACGGCAGACAGCCCGACGCTCACATACAACAAGATCGGACGCCACGTATCGCAGCTGATCAGGACGAGGGTCGGCTCGGTCAAGTCACCTTGGCTGTCGGCATGCGAGGTCGGCGACACGTTCACTATCCCTGTATCGCACGGAGAAGGCGCGTTCACATGCAGTGAAGAGGTCCTCCAGGATATGAGGAACGGCGGACAGATCGCGACACAGTACGTGGACTTCAGCGGAGATCCATCGATGGATATCGACTTCAACCCGAACCATTCGGTGCTTGCTATCGAAGGCATCACGAGTCCGGACGGAAGAGTGTTCGGCAAGATGGGACACGCGGAGCGTATCGGAAAGAACGTATATAAAAATGTTCCGGGAGAGAAGGACATGAAGATCTTCGAGTCCGGAGTGAAATATTTCAAGTAAGGGGAAACAGATGAAAGCAGCAGTTGTAATGGGAAGCAAGTCTGATTACGATCAGGTGAAGAAGTGTGTCGACGTCCTGAAGGAATTCGGGGTGGAGACGGAGGTCAGGGTCATCTCGGCTCACAGGACTCCTGCTCAGGCGGTGGAATTCGCGGCCGGAGCGGAAGACCGCGGCGTCGAAGTGATCGTCGCGTGCGCGGGCATGGCAGCCCATCTCGCGGGATTCGTCGCGGCAAATACGCCGCTGCCTGTCATCGGTGTACCGATGAAGTCGGCCGCGCTTGATGGCATGGACGCTCTTCTTGCTACAGTCATGATGCCGTCAGGGGTGCCTGTCGCGACAGTGGCTATAGACGGAACGAAGAACGCAGGCTATCTCGCGGTCGAGATACTCAGCGTGAAATATCCTGAGCTAAGGCAGAAGATGAAGGATTTCAAAAAGAAACAGGAAGAGGACATCCTGAAAATAGATGCCGCTCTAGAGAGGTAGACCGATGAGTATCAGCGAGTCAGAAAGTATCAAGAGCGCTCAGAAGCCGGAGAACGCGGAAGCCTGGATCAGCGACGACCACTTCCACGACGAGTGCGGAGTCATCGGTATATACGCGCCGGGAGATCCGGACATAGCGCGTGACATTTATTTCGGACTGCACAGCCTGCAGCACAGGGGACAGGAAAGCGCGGGCATAGCGGTCAACAGCTATGGCAATATCGATTACTGCAAGGGCATGGGCCTGGTGCAGGAAGTTTTCACAGACGAGAAGATAAAGACGATGAGGGGCGATATCGCGATCGGCCACGTCA
>CALDNM010000132.1 GCA_937915045.1 uncultured Clostridia bacterium | reverse complement strand
AGTATACTTTATATCCGTTGTATTCTTTCGTATTATGTGACGCGGTAATGTTGATCCCCGCGACAGATCCCGTCTCTCTGATAGCAAACGAAAGTTCAGGTGTCGGTCTGAGTTCATCGAACAAATTTACCTTTATACCGTTCGCCGTAAGGACTCTCGCTGCTTCAACAGCGAAATCAGCGCTGTTGTGTCTCGAATCGTAAGCTATAGCAACGCCGCCGTCTTTCGGCTCGCCGCAGCTGTTCACGAGATCCGCCATTCCCTGCGTAGCGTACCTTACTGTATATATATTCATCCCGTTCAGCCCGGCTCTCATGATGCCGCGCAGTCCGGCTGTCCCAAAATCGAGCATCGACGTGAAACGTCCCTCGATCTCAGCGTCATCATCCTTTATGCGGCGGAGTTCTTCTTTAGTTTCATCATCCACCACGCTGCTGCTCAGCCATTTTTCATAATTATCCTGATATGTCATCATATACCTCCGTCGATATCGTGTAATTTTTCAAGGAGAAGGATCTCTCCCGGTACTATCGTGAAATTATCGCTCAGGGTCACCCCGGTGAGGGTGTCCCTCCAGGTGCCGCTGACTATAAGTGTCGTTTCTCCGGTACCGCAGTTCGCGGCAGTCATCATCATGCCGTTTTCATCGAACCTCTCAAACGCGTACGTACCGTTTATAGCGGCGACTGTCCTGTAATGTCCCTTTTTATAGACTTCGTGCTCTTTTCTTATAGCTATTATCCTCTTGTACCACTCCATAAGATCCGCGTCCTCGTGTCCCCATGGATAACATGTCCTGTTGAACGGGTCCGAATATCCTTCCGTCCCGGCTTCATCGCCGTAGTATACGCATGGCACTCCCGGAAGCGTCATCTGTATCACAGCTGCGATCTTAAGCATATTTTTGCCTGCCGCCATCTGGACGTCATTGAGATGATGCGACGCTTTTTGTTCTCTGGAAGCGTCCAGGGGAAGATCGTCTCCCGCAAGTGCCGTCAGTATCCTGGGGGTGTCATGATTCCCAAGATGGTTCATCAGGCAGTTCACCACATCATCCGGATAGTTCTCGAGGATCGATTCGACCGTTTCGGCCGCGCCCTCCGCGTTGCCTTTCCTGACGAAATCGATCACCGCGTTCCTGAATGGATAGTTCATGACTGAATCCAGCTTGTTCCCTTCGAAGTAATTCTTTCTCTGGTCGTACGATTCCTTATTCGACGCGTCTTCCCAGACTTCCCCTATTATCATAGCGTCGTGTTTTTCCGCTTTCGCTGCCGCCACGAGTTTGTTAATGAATGAATTTGGCAGTTCATCGGCCACGTCCAGTCTCCATCCGCTCGCGCCGGCCCTCAGCCAATGCCTGACTACGCCGTTCTCACCGTTTATGTATTCCACATAACTCGGAGCGTCCTTTCTTATACGCGGCAGCGTATCTATGCCCCACCACGTATCGTAAGCTTCTCCTTCATGGAAATAATACCATCCGCGATATTTGGAATCCGGATTGTGCCAGGCTCCTTCCCCGCCGTAGTTCCCATACTTGTCGAAGTATACTGAATCATCGCCCGTATGAGAAAAAACGCCGTCGCAGATCACTCTGATCCCGCGCTTCCCCGCTTCCTCGCAAAGAGAAGTGAAATCGTCCTCCGTGCCGAACATCGGATCGATGTTCATATAGTTTCCTGTATCGTATTTATGATTCGAAAATGCCTCAAATATCGGGCTCAGATAAAGGCATGTCACTCCTAGATCTTCCAGATAAGGCAGTTTCTCTTTTATCCCGGCGAGGTTCCCGCCAAAGAAATCATTATTGAGTATCTTTCCCTCGGCATTCGCCCTGTATTCAGGTTCTCCTCCCCAGTCTGTCCTCGTGATCTTATATGGCTCCACAAGTCTATTTCCGGCGCCATAGAATCTGTCGACAAAAATATGATAAAACACTCCGCCGCGTATCCATTCCGGAACATCGTACTGTCTGTTATATACCGTCTGCTGCCAGGATCTCGGTTCATCGGTGATGACCGCTTTGTTGTTTGCGGAACGCCCGACTTTCAATTCTCCTTCCGGAGCGGCGATCGAAAAATAGTACCAGTAAAGGCCTCTGTCTCCAATGGTGAAATCAAGATGCCACATATTGTACGCGTCCGTCTCCGCCGCCGTTTCCGAAGGTATCATCTCATGATATGAGACGCTGTTATCGCGATCGTTTATAAGGACCATAGTCATGGCCTTGGCATCGAGATTTTTCGATACGAGAAAATCGATCGAAACATCTGTCCCGGATCTGACTGCTCCGACCGGTCTCTTGAACTGTTCATCTCTCGAATTATATATTATTGTTGCTTCATTGAATGCCATATATTTTCCCGCTTATATAACCGAATGCCTCGCGCAGAAGAACGGATGCGTGATATAACCGGAAAGGACCCTTCCGTCCATTATGATCACGTTTTTATCCAGCACGGCATAGTTGAGTTTCGCGTACTCTCCTATAGTCGAATCCTGCATTATGACACTATTCTCTATCTTTGCTCCCTTTTTGACGCGGACTCCCCTGAATATAACAGAATCCCTGACTTCTCCCTCTATGACGCATCCATCAGCTATGAGAGAATTTTCCGCTTTGGCTTCTGCTCCATATCTGGTCGGAGGGCTGTCCTTGGTCTTCGTAAGAATAGGCCCATTGTCCGACTTGAAAATATTATCTCTCACATTTTTGTCCAGAAGATCCAGATTGCATTTTAAATACCCTGAAAGGTCATCGAGGAAAAGGACAGGGTCTTCACTCTTATACGCCATGACTTTGCTCGTCTTCAGCATAGGCGCGATGACTTCACGCCTCAGACTTACCTTATGATCCTTTATGGACTCTTTGATCAGTTCCATAAGATACTCTCTTCTGACGATCCATGAATTGGTGAGAAGCTTCATATCATCCGGCTTTTCCTTCGTGATCCTGAGATCCGTCATCCTGCCGTTTTCGTCCACACTTGCCACTGTACCTGTGACACCCCTTACATTGTTTCTAGGGTGCTCTGTATAAAATCCGGTCATCACAGCATCCGTCTTTTCATGGAAATCCATAAAGGCTTTAAAATCCAAATTCCCGACATAGCCGCAGTCACACAATACGACATACGGCTCCTTCACTCTCCTGAGGAATGAGAGATTCGCTTCAAGAGATTCGAGCCTGTTTACATAAACATCAGATCCCCCCGCCGATCCAAAAGGCGGAAGGAACGTCAGACCACTCTGCTTTCTGTCGAGGTCCCATTCCATCCCTGACCTTACATGACCCATCAGGCTCTGATAATTGCTCTTTGTTATGATCCCTACGTTCTTGATCCCCGCGTTCACCATATTTGAAAGCGCGAAATCTATAAGTCTGTATCTTCCTCCAAAAGGAACAGCAGCCATCGTCCTCTTCTGAGTAAGCTCATCGAGATCTGTTTCATAAGTATTTGCGAATATTATTCCAACAGCTTTCATTATTCTGCCCCTCCTTACTTTACATCCTTTTCAACTATATCACCGGCCGGTATCTTCTTATCCTTGCAGACTTTTATACCTCCCGCAATGACCGTGAGTTTGCCTGTCTTCTTTGGGCCTCCGATCTTCACGCCCGATCTTATATCGACATCGTTATCTATGATAGAGTAATCGATATTCGTATTTTTCTCGATCACAGAACCGTTCATGACTATGCTGTCCTTTATGACCGCTCCTTCTTTTACCATGACATTTGAGAAGATGACCGAGTTCTTGACAGTCCCCTCTATATCACAGCCTTCTCCAACGACTGAATTTATCACAGTTGCTTTCCTTCCGAGATACTGCGGCGAACTCACCTGATGATGATAATATATCCTCCATCCCGGGTCGTTCAGGTAAAGCGGAGGAAGATCTCCCAAAGTATCCATATTCGCCGACCAGAAAGACCCAAGCGTTCCCACATCTCTCCAGTATCCTCTGTACAGATAAGCGAACATCCTGCATCCGTCTTTGAGCATAGCCGGGATCACATTTTTCCCGAAATCATTTTCAGATGCCACGTCTTTTTCATCGGCGCGAAGATATTTCTTCAGTTTATCCGTTGAGAATATATATACGCCCATCGAAGCCTGAGTGCTCTTCGGATGTTCAGGCTTTTCCTCGAATTCGATGATCCTGCCGCCGTCTCCGGTATTCATGATCCCGAACCTCGACGCCTCCTCTTTCGGCACATCGATGACCGCTATGGTACAGTCCGCCTTATTTTTTATATGTTCTTCAAGCATTATCGAATAATCCATCTTGTAGATGTGATCCCCCGATAAAATAAGCACATATTCAGGGTCGTAGGCTTCAATAAAATTGAGGTTCTGATAAATCGCGTTCGCGGTGCCCTTGAACCAGTCCCCTCCTTTTTTTGCCTGATACGGAGGAAGTATATGAAGACCTCCAAACGTAAGGTTTAGATCCCACGACTGTCCTCTTCCAAGATAATCATTGAGCTGAAGAGGCTGATACTGCGTAAGCACACCTACAGTGTCGATCCCCGAATTTACACAGTTCGACAGCGAAAAATCAATGATACGGTATTTTGACCCAAACGGGACCGCCGGCTTTGCCATTTTGTTCGTGAGCGGCGCGAGTCTGCTCCCCTGCCCTCCGGCAAGAAGCATCGCGACACATTGTTTTTTGTTCATCATAGATCTTCACTCCTTCTTTCAAGTATCATCGCCGATAACGGAGGCATCGAGACCGTGATGCGCTGCGAGTAGCCATTGCATTTTCCCTTAGTGACACGATAGACGCGTTTCTTCCTCATACCGGTCCCTCCCGCGCTCTTCCTGTCAGAATCTATCATAACTTCATAAGCGTCGCCCTCTGGCACACCTATACCGAAACCTTCGTAACTTTTCCCCGACAGATTCAGCACAACGACAATGATCTGCCCCGCGCAGTCCGTCCTGAGATATGTAAATACATTGTCTGCCGCGTCATCAGCGTCGATCCATCCGAAACCGTCATATGAATCATCTTTCTTCCAGAGCGCCGGCGTATCGATGTAGTAATGTTCGAGCTGTTTCACGAACGCTTTCATTTTGCGGTGTTTTTCGTATTTGAGCAGCATCCAGTCGAGTTCCTGTTTTTCGTTCCATTCAATGAACTGACCAAATTCAGATCCCATAAAGATCAGTTTCTTTCCCGGATGAGTCATCATGTATACATAAAAAGCTCTGAGCCCCGCAAACTTCTCTTCGTACTCTCCCGGCATCTTGTCCAGAAGAGAATGCTTTCCATGCACGACCTCATCGTGTGAGATCGGCAGGATATAATTTTCACTGTAAGCGTAAGATATAGAAAAAGTGAGCTTGTTATGCACGCCCTTTCTGAACAGAGGATCCTTCGAGAAATACTCGAGCACATCGTTCATCCAGCCCATATTCCACTTGAAATTAAAGCCGAGTCCTCCCGCGTCCGGCGGCATCGTGACCATAGGCCACGCTGTCGATTCTTCGGCCATCATCATCGCTCCAGGATAATTCGTCAGAACATTTTTATTGAGCGTCTGAAGGAACTTGATCGCTTCTTTGTTCTCGCATCCGCCTTCGCTGTTCGGGCGCCACTCTCCGTCCTCTCTGTCATAATTCAGATAGAGCATCGCGGCCACAGCGTCTACTCTGAGACCATCGATATGATATTTCTCGAAATAGAAAAGAGCGTTGGAAACAAGGAAACTCACGACTTCAGGACGTCCGTGATCGAACACTCTCGTGCCCCATCCTTTATGCTCCATTTTGAACGGGTCGCTGTACTCATAGAGAGGATGTCCGTCAAATTCCATAAGTCCGTGAGCGTCTTTTGGAAAATGCGCCGGGACCCAGTCGAGCAGCACTCCTATGCCGCTTCTGTGAGCGAGATCGACAAAATACATAAAATCGTCAGGTGTCCCGTACCTCGATGTTATACTGTAATATCCTGTGATCTGATATCCCCACGATCCTTCGAACGGATATTCCATAAGAGGCATTATCTCGATATGAGTGAATCCCATATCTGAAACGTATGGGATGAGTTTATCCGCGATCTCGCGATAGTTGTAAAACGATCCGTCTTTCTTCTTTTTCCAGGATCCAAGATGGACTTCATATATACTCAGAGGCGACTCATAATGGTTCTCACTGTCCCTCTTTGCTCTCCAGCTTTCATCGTCCCATCTGAACTTTCTGTCGATATCGTAAACACGTGAAGCCATCATAGAGCCTTCTTCAGTCGTGCCCGCTTCCGACTCAAACGCGTAAGGGTCTGCCTTGAAAAGCACATCTCCCTTATCCGTCTCGATCGCGTATTTGTATAATCCGCCCTCTTTTATATCTGAAGACCTGATTTCCCAGATCTCATCGTCATCTTTCATTTGCTTCATCGGGTCCGCTTTTATGTCCCAGTCGTTGAAATCTCCCACTATAGAAACTCTGACCGCCCTGGGCGCCCAGACTCTGAACCAAATGCCGCCGTTTTTTCCGCTGCCGGCCGCATGCGCTCCGAGAAATTCATAAGATCTGCAATTTCTGCCCTGATGAAAAAGGTATTTTGGATAAGATAATCTATCGTCTGCCATCGTCATTTCGCAACCTCCTCACCATGTTATATCCCTGTTTTCATTATATAGTCTGATAGACTAATATTCAACTTTATGTTATAATTTTCAACAATTTCAATACTTACGACATCCGATGATGCAGGGGAAATGGAGGTAATCCGATTGGGATCAAGATACAGGGGGAGACCCATGAAAAAAGCTCGGATCCAGACAAAGACTGAGGCTGAGCATAAACTCAAATACAACATACTTTTCGCGACACCGGAAGCTGTCCCGTTCGCGGGGACCGGAGGACTCGGCGAAGTCGCGGGAGCCCTTCCAAAAGCGCTTCGCAGGATAAAGACATCCGATATCGAATGCCGTGTCATACTGCCGCTTTACGGGACGATCAGGCAGGAATACCGGGAAAAGATGGAATTCCTCGGATCATGTGACGTACCTGTCGCGAACCATTTCGAATATATGGGCGTGCTCACTCAAAAATACAACGGAGTGACATACTATTTCATCGACAATGAACATTACTTCAAACGCGACAGTCTCTATGGCTTCTACGATGACTGTGAAAGATTCGTCTTTTTCTCGCGCGCCGTATTCGAAGCTCTGCGGTTTATAGACTATGTGCCTGATATCATCCACGCGAATGACTGGCAGTCTTCGATGATACCGGTCTATCAGAACGCGATCTATCATCGTGAGTTCATGGAGACAGTCCTCACGATACACAATGTTGAATACCAGGGGCATTACGGCCTTGAGATCATAGATAATATTCTGGGGCTCCCCGCGGAGAGCCGGCACCTCGTCGAACTTGACGGAGACACCAACCTTATGAAGGGCGGGATCGAAACATCAAATATGGTGAGTACTGTGAGCCCTTCTTACGCTGAAGAGCTCTGCGACCCTTTGTTCGCGTTTGGACTCGATCAGATAATGCGAAGGAACAGGCATAAGCTGCGCGGGATACTCAACGGGATAGACACTAATATCTACGATCCTTCAAAGGATAAATTTATTGAAACGAATTATTCGCGCACATCTCTTGAAGGTAAGGCGATAAATAAAGCCGCGCTGCAGAAGGCAGCAGGCCTTCCTGTAAGGGAAGATGTACCGGTCATGGCTGTCATCAGCAGACTCGTTCCCGCAAAAGGCATCGATCTCATGGTCGAAACTATGGATGGTATACTGAATGAGGATGTCCAGTTCATCCTGTTGGGGACAGGAGACAAATACTACGAAGACTGGTTCAGAGGTCTGGCATCTCGTCATCCTGGCAAGGCAAAGGCGCTGATCGAATTCGATACAGGACTTTCACACAGGATCTACGCCGGATCCGACATATTCATTATGCCGTCGAGAAGCGAAGCCTGCGGCCTTTCACAGATGATAGCGTGCAGGTACGGTACTGTCCCTGTCGTGCGTGAAACGGGAGGCCTCAAAGATTCGATAAGCGACTGTACTCTCGGGAGCGGAAGCGGGTTCGTATTCGCCGATTATACAAGTGACGCTTTCTATCACGCCGTGATGAACGCCGTGACGCGTTACAGAGATAAGGAAAACTGGGCGAAACTGGTAAAGCACGACATGAGGCTCGATTTCAGCTGGAAATCGCGCGCGAAACAATATCAGGCTATGTATGAAGATATCATAACCTACGGAAAATAGGACTCAGATCAAAAGGAGCATTTATGGCATTTAGCGAAAAAAGCAATACACAAAAAACAAAAGAATTCAAAGATAAACTGGTAGATATACTTGAGAACCATTACCATACCCGTTTTGAGAAAGCAGAGACTTTCGATCTCTATAAGGCTATTTCGTCTATCATCAACGATCAGCTGCAGGATAAAAGATGGGCGTTCAATAAGAAAAGGCACGCCGCTGAAGAATCAGGCAGCGGACGCAAAAAAATATATTATATAAGTATGGAATTCCTCATGGGGCAGTCTCTCAAGAACAATCTCTACAATCTCGGCGAGACAGATATAGTGGCTGAGATACTTAAAGAGCGCGGTCTGAAACCGGAAGATCTTTATCTGTGCGAACCTGATGCCGGACTTGGGAACGGCGGGCTCGGCAGGCTGGCGGCGTGTTATATGGACGCTATGGCTTCATGCGGTTATGATGTCACCGGGTTCTGCATCAAATACGACTACGGTCTGTTCAAGCAGAAGCTTGTCGACGGATGGCAGGTCGAGATGCCTGACAACTGGCTGCCTGGCGGACACGTCTGGCTCAACGCGTGTGAGGACGATACTTTCAAAGTGAAATTCTACGGCGATTATGAAGAATACTGGGATGAAGAAGGCCTCAAATACCACCTTGAAAACCAGGATGAGGTCGAAGCCGTCCCTTACGATATGTACATTTCAGGCAATGACTCTGAAGCTGTGGAAAAGCTCAGACTGTGGAGCGGACGCGATACAGAAGGTTTTGATATGGCGTCGTTCAACAACGGCGACTTTACGAAAGCCGCGAAAGAAAACACCAAAGCAGAACTTCTTTCTAAGGTGCTTTACCCTGCCGACAATATCGAAGGCGGCAAAGAACTCAGGCTTAAACAGCAGTATTTCATGGTATCCGCTTCCTGCCAGAACATCGTCAGGAACCATATGAGATTCCATGACACGCTCGATGACTTCCATGAGAGAGTCGTCATCCATATAAACGATACACACCCTGCCCTCTGCATACCGGAGCTCATGCGTATATTTATCGACGATTACGGATGCGACTGGGACTACGCGTGGTACAGAGTCATCAACAGCGTTTCGTACACCAACCATACGGTACTCGCTGAAGCTCTTGAAAAATGGAGCGACAGCCTTGTGAAGAGCATGATGCCCCGCATCTGGTCTATCATTAAGGAGATCAACAAACGTTTCAGAGCGGATATGGAGATCATATTCCCTGGAGATGAAGGAAAGATCGACTACATGGCTCCTCTCGGAGAAAAACAGGTCCGCATGGCGAACTTGTCCGTCATAGGTTCTCATAAAGTCAACGGCGTATCGGAACTGCATTCTGAGATACTTAAAAATACTCTTTTCCACGATTTTTATCTGGCGTGGCCGGAGAAATTCACGAATGTCACAAATGGCATAGCTTACAGACGCTGGCTCTGCCAGTCGAACCCTGAGCTCGCTTCGCTGCTCGACGAATGCATTGGAAGCGATTACAGAAAAGACGCCTGGAAGCTTCAGGGATTCATCAATTTCAGAGATGACGCCGAGGTCGGCAAAAAACTGGAAAAGATAAAAAGAGATAATAAAGTGAAGATGTCTAACAAAATAAAAGCAGAGACCGGGATCGCTCCCGATCCTGACTCACTGTTCATCGTGCAGGCCAAGAGGCTCCATGAATACAAGAGACAGCTTCTCAACGCTATGAGGATAATAAACCGCTATCAGATGCTCAAAGAAAACCCCGATACAGAGATGCGTCCTGAAACATATCTCTTCGCGGCCAAGACAGCTCCGAATTATTTCATGGCTAAGTACATCATACAGATGATCTATGAGATCGGTCAGGAGATAGAAAAAGATCCGAAGATCGCTTCTAAACTCAAGGTCATCTTCCTTGAAAATTACAGCGTTTCTATGGCTGAGTGCCTGATGCCTGCCACGGATATATCAGAGCAGATATCACTCGCCGGAAAAGAAGCCAGCGGGACAGGCAACATGAAAATGATGATAAACGGCGCTGTGACTATCGGCACGATGGACGGCGCGAACGTCGAGATGTACAATGCGGTCGGCGACGACAGTATATTCATATTCGGCCAGGATGTGGCGGAGGTCACGGATAATCTGAAGAATGGCTATGACGCGAAGGCGCTGTATGATTCCGATCCAAGGATCAAAGCGGCATTAGACGCTATGGAAAAAGGTTTCAACGGCAAGCCTTTTGATAATATC
>CALDNM010000131.1 GCA_937915045.1 uncultured Clostridia bacterium | reverse complement strand
AGGGCAGGAGCTGTCTGAACTTCACAGCAAAGACGATACGATGAGGGCTCAATGGGAGTCGGAAAAACGCGCCATTACTGAAGTAAAAGATACGAAAAAAGAGATCGAGGGCACAAAGCTCCAGATAGAAGAAGCCGAAAGAAAATACGATCTAGAGAAACTGGCAGAGCTCAAATACGGGAAGCTGCCTGAACTCGAGAAGAAGCTCGAGGCCGAAAAGGAGGAGACCGGAGATCCGAGGGAGAACAAACTCCTGAAGGAAGAGGTCACGGAAGATGAGATAGCGGAAGTCGTTTCGCAGTGGACGGGGATACCTGTCAGCAGGCTGCAGGAGACTGAAAGACAGAAGCTGCTGAAGCTTCCTGAGATACTCCACAAGAGGGTCATTGGGCAGGACGAGGCAGTGGAAGCTGTGTCGGAAGCGATCCTCCGCGCGAGAGCGGGACTGAAGGATGAGAACAGACCTATCGGTTCGTTCATCTTCATGGGCCCGACCGGCGTAGGCAAGACGGAGCTCGCGAAAGCTCTTTCCGAAGCGCTGTTCGATTCCGAAAGGAACCTGATCAGGATAGATATGTCTGAGTACATGGAGAAACATTCTGTGTCCAGACTGGTAGGCGCCCCTCCGGGGTACGTCGGCTACGATCAGGGCGGGCAGCTCACGGAAGCCGTGAGAAGACAGCCATACAGCGTCATACTTTTCGATGAGATCGAAAAGGCGCATCCGGATGTTTTCAACATACTGCTCCAGCTTCTCGATGACGGACGTCTGACGGACAACCAGGGCAGGACGGTCGATTTCAAGAATACGATCATCATACTCACTTCGAATATAGGAAGCGCGTATCTGACGGAACATATAAAGGACGACGGCACTATCGATCAGTCTGTAAAGGACGAGGTCGAGGAGGAACTGAAGAAGAACTTCAGGCCTGAATTCATAAACCGTATCGACGATATCGTCGTGTTCTCACCGCTGACAGAGGCGCAGATCGGAAGGATCATCGACCTCTCGATGGAGGAGATACAGGACAGACTCGAAGAGAGGAACATCACTATAAAACTTACAGACGCGAGCAAGCAGCTCATTTCGAAAGAGGCGTATTCGCCTCAGTACGGAGCGCGTCCGGTCAAGAGGTACTTGCAGAAGTACATCGAAACCGGCATCGCGGAAAAGCTTATAAAAGGCGAGATCGAGGACGGTCAGGAGATCGTCATAGACGCGAAGCAGGGGAAACAGGAATTTACCGCGACCGCGAAATAACGCGCCGGACATGCCTGAAGAAAATATAGACCGGGGGACGGATGATCCGTCCTCCGGTTTGTTTATTACTTCGATAGCTTGATCTCTTTAGGTATATCGCGTTTGACTTTCCGTCTGTATATTTTGATGATAAGAGTGAGGATAAAGTCATAAAGCACGAAGATAAGTACTGCCGCTATCGCGAGAGCCCAGAAAGGCATCCCTTTAGGCAGGTCTATATTCGCGAAGAACAGTGCTTTGAAAAAGAACCAGGCGACACCGAATATCGCTGTGAAGCAGACGACTTTGACAGCCACCTGACCGACCGGGCCCCTGAGTTTTTCCGCGAAAAACTTGATGACCGGGTATATCCCGAAGAAAAAGACATAGGGGATGATACCGAGTTTGTTCGGGACGAGGACGAGCGAAAGAAGTATGGTGGCGATATAGACCATCACGCCGGCGGAAAGACCGGTCTCGATGATCATTACTGCTATAAAAACAGAGCTCACGCCGTAAAGCGTCAGCTCAAAGCCGGGTACGATCGATGCCAGTACTACCGATATCACTGACAGGGCGACACATATGCCGCCGACAGTCAGCCTTCTTGTCCGTGTCCTTGTATCCATTTGTCAGCAGCAGCCTCCAGGGGTGCATAGATCCGCGCACATCGCGCACTGACATGCCTGACACAGGACATCTTCGTTGGTATTGTAACCCTGCCCGTAAGCCATGTTCCTGTATCCCTGGCCCGCTCCGTTGAGAGCGTTCAGAGCCTGGCCGTATTCCGGATCGTTCGGCGCCATATTGCATGCCTGCTGGATCTTGCCGCGCGCGTCGTCATACCAGCCTTTTTTGTATGAGATCATGCCTGAGAGGAATATCCACTCGGCGTTCTTGACCGGGATATTGTTGAGCTTTGCTTCGGCAGACGCGAGATTGTTCATATCGATATCGCGCCTTACAGCCTGGAACTCAGGTGAATTCTTCGGCTGGCCTCCGCCGGAATAAGATCCGCCGTATGAGCCGGAGCCTGAGCCCTGCCCGTTCTGCCCTTTAGTGAGCATATCGTAAGCTTCATTTATATCACGCATTTTTTCAGCCGCGAGATCGGCGAGCGGATTGTTTTGATATCTGTCAGGATGGTATTTCTTGACGAGCTCTCTGTAAGCCGCTTTTATTTCATCCTGAGAGGCGTTTTCTTTGACGCCAAGTGTTTCATATGGATTAGTCACCATTTTTATTTTCCTCTCCGGGCCTCGACTTGCCGAGCACGTTGTCAGTGCTTCGCAGCAGCCCCATGTAAACTATGTTTTCTATTATACCGTTATTCTTCTTTATATCAAGCAGATCGAGCATTTTGGCCATTTCGGAACACAATATCAACATATTCTGTTCGCATTCCTCTTCGATGCGATCTGCAAATTCTTCTGCTGTTTCGTTTTTGCTGTCATACCATCCGTATCGGTACAGTAATGGGTTGTACGATCCTGACGCGATGTCGTCCGCGATGTCGTCATACGCGTCGACAAGGTAGATCCATTTTCCGAGATGATAACCGAATCGTCTGAGTATCCTTGTCTCGGTCTCGCTTCTTTCTTCGCCGCCGCCCGCAAGAAGTATCTCGAGTATCCTGCCGAAGCAGTCAGATACCTGGTCCAGACTCTCGCATTTATCGCTTTCGAGGGCCGACAGCTTATCGAGAAGCTCCTTCATTTCATCCGCTACAGCGGGGTGCTTCGATCTCGCTTTATTGAATGAAGAGCGGAACATCACCGAAGCTGCTTTTGCCTTCGCGCTCCCGTCATCGTTCACATTATCTTTCGCTTTGAACCACGCGAGCATCAGCATGATATCAGCGGCGTAGTCGGTGGAACTGTTCTGTATGACGGTCTTTTTCTGTATGTGATGAGCGATACAGTGCTCTCTTCTTATATCGTCTTTGGCGTCATCGAGCCCGGCGAGAAGGAGCGCCAGAAAAGCAGCGTCATAACTCAGACCGATCCTTGGCAGCTGACCGTACCTGTCGGAGATCGATTTGCATACGCCGCAGTAATAGCCGTTGTAAAGCTCCCAGTCTTTCATTTTCAGTTCGGGTCTTTCGCATATGACATATCCCAGCATCAACTCACCTCGCAAATAATATATCATAAAAACCTGAAAATATGTTGAATTTTGTCCGGGTGCTGATTGACATACAATAAAAATATTGTATAATTGTATACAAATAGCCGTAAGGCAGTTTCAGTAATGTATCGGCCTGCAGACCGGAGGGAGAGAAATGAGCGAAACAGTGGATTACAAACAGAAAATAGAAGATATAGTGACGTCGCAGCTCGCGAGGATCGAAGCGATGAAGAGCGACAGCGATTTCGACGATTTTCAGTCGCTGGACAAGATCGTTATCGGACTTATAGGGGGAGACGGCATCGGCCCTCTCATCATGGAGCCGACGTACGCGATCCTTTTTCAGCTTCTCGAGGATGAAGTAAAAAGCGGAAAGGTCGAATTCAAAAAGATCGACGGGCTCACGATAGAAAACCGCGCGATGGCGGGAAAAGCTATCCCGGACGCTGTGTTCGAGCAGATAAAATCGTGCAACGTCCTTCTCAAAGGACCTACAACGACACCGAGGAAAGGTGACAAGTGGGGCAACATAGAGAGCGCGAACGTCGCTATGAGAAAGGGTCTGGATCTCTTCGGGAACGTCAGACCGATCACGATTCCTGAAGAGGGGATAGACTGGACATTCTTCAGAGAGAATACAGAGTGCCTGTACGCGCTCGGCAGTCAGGGCGTGAACGTGACTGACGACCTCGCTATCGATTTCAGAGTCATCACTACTCAGGGAACTGAGAGGATCGCGAAGATGGCGTTCGACTACGCGAAAGCGAACGGCAAGAAGAGAGTATCGATCGTGACAAAGGCGAATATAGTAAAGGCGACCGACGGGAAATTCCTCGAAGTCTGCAAACGCGTCGGAGAAGATTATCCGGGTATCGAAGTCGATGACTGGTATATTGATATCATGACAGCGAATCTCGTCGACAAAAATATCAGAAACCAATTCCAGGTGTTCATACTTCCTAACCTCTACGGCGACATCATCACAGATGAAGCGGCGCAGATCCAGGGCGGAGTCGGGACGGCGGGAAGCGCGAATCTCGGCAAGCACTACGCGATGTTCGAGGCTGTACACGGTACCGCTCCAAGACTGATCGCGGACGGACTTTCAGACTACGCGAATCCATGCAGCCTGCTGAGAGCGGCAGCTATGATGCTTTCACATATCGGTTTCCAGGAGCAGGCGGACAAGCTGAACGGCGCGCTCGACTTCTGCACAGAGCAGGATAAAGAAGTAGTAATGGATGGGACAGGGAACGGCGCGACACGCGACGAGTTCGTGGAATATCTCTGCGAGAATCTGTTTTAAAGAGAGGCGAGGCTAATGGCTATCGTAACAAAAAATCTGAATGGGGTCACATCTCAGACTGTATCACTTTCGACGGATCTGTTTGTGAGACTGAAGGAGAATATCCTTTCAGGGAAGCTCAGAAACGGAGAGAAGCTCACAGAAAAAGATCTGTGCGAGAAGTACAGGGTCAGCAGGACCCCGGTGCGTGAGGCGCTTGTGCAGCTGCAGGCTGAAGGCCTGATCGAAAATGTGCCTAACAGAGGCGCGTTCGTGACCAGTCTTTCCGAGCGAGATATAGATGACATGTACACCCTTAGAAAAGCATACGAAGTGCAGGCTACGAGATGGGCGATCGAACGGATAACGGATGATGAGATGGATGAGCTCGAGGAAAATTTCGAGTTCATGGAATTCTACACGATGAAAAAAGACATCGCGAAGATGCTGAATATAAATCTCAATTTTCATCAGATGATATACCGCGCTTCACACAACAGGATGCTGATGCATCTTCTGAGTTCGTATCAGATATATGTGAAGCACAGCAACAAGAACGTCAGGCACGATGACGCGTATCTCGATACAGTGCTTGAAGAGCATCGCCGCATATTCAATGCCTTCAAAAAGAGAAATCCCGAGGAAGGCGCGAGAGCGATGGCTGATCATATGGATAATTCGTACAGGAGACATTTAGAGGCGAATTCGTAACGGCTTATTTCTTTACCGCGGATACTCCGACTTTTTTGCACAGATCAGCGATGCAGCATTTTTCGCATTTGGGATTTCTGGCGGAGCAGCAGTTCCGTCCGTGAAATATGAGCTCATGATGGGCCTCGGTCCATCTGTCATGAGGCAGGCACTTTTTGAGGCCTGCTTCTGTTTTTGTGACATCCTTCGCCTTTACGAGACCGATGCGGTTGGACACACGAAAAACGTGGGTATCCACGGCGATCCGCTGATGACCGAAACCCTCTGCCATTACTACATTTGCCGTCTTGACTCCCACGCCGGGAAGAGACTGCAGCTCTTCATCGTTTTCGGGCACGACGCCGCCGAATTTATCGACGAGCATGCCGGCCTGCGATACGAGATTCTTCGATTTCGTGCGATACATACCTATAGTATGGATGATCTTTTCGACGTCTGAAGGGTCGGCTTCGGCAAGCGACCGCACGTCAGGATATTTATCGAAAAGTTTCGGAGAGACTTTGTTCACGGAGACGTCTGTCGTCTGAGCGGACAGGGTGACGCATACAAGAAGCTGCCACACGTTCATGTGATAGAGCGCGCAGCCTGCTTCCGGATATTCATCGCGGAGCCTGTCCAGTATTTCTTTTATTTGTTCGTCTGTAAATTTCATGGTTTTATTATACTCGGACGCGGGCAGATTTCCAAATTTAATCATTGCGGAAAATCATTTTAGTAGTATAATATTC
>CALDNM010000130.1 GCA_937915045.1 uncultured Clostridia bacterium | reverse complement strand
AGGGGAAAATTATGAACAGTGAAGTATTCAAGATGGTGATCGCGCTGCTCGGCGACTACGGTCATGGTGATCGGCTTCGTCGGCGCAGGGCTTATGTCTCTCAAGCAGGCGATCAGCGTGATCATGGGCGCGAATATCGGTACCACAGTCACAGCGCAGCTGATCGCTTTCGATATAGGCGATTACGCGTGGGTATTCGTCTTTGCCGGCTTCATAATGTTCTTCTTCCTTAAAAAACGCGAAAAAGTAGCGGACATAGGGCAGATACTTTTTGCCTTTGGTCTGCTTTTTGTCGGCATAAATACGATGTCAGCGACTATGACACCGCTCGCTGATTCTCAGTTCTTCATAAGTTTGATGATGAAAGTCCAGGATGTACCTGTCCTCGGTGTAGGGCTCGGTGCTTTCATGACAGTAGCTGTGCAGAGCTCATCCGCGACGATCGCGGTCCTGCAGAATCTGGCATCCACTGCCGGGCCTGACGGAGTCAGCAGTATAATCGGACTCGCCGGCGCTATCCCTATCCTGTTCGGAGACAATATCGGAACGACTATCACAGCGATCCTCGCTTCGATCGGTCAGAGCATCAACGCGAAAAGGACGGCTGTGGCACACGTCATATTCAACCTGTCAGGTACGTGCCTGTTTGTCTGGTTCATTCCTCAAATAGTAAAGATAGTGCAGTTCATCTCGCCCAAAGGCCCCGAGATCGATGTCATATCCCGCCAGATCGCGAACACGCATCTGCTGTTCAATGTGACTACGATGCTTATCTGGCTCCCTCTGATACCTGTACTCGCGGCTATCGTGACCAAACTCATACCGGGCAAGGAAAACGAGATCGCACGCGAAGAGACTATGTACCTCGATTACAACATCATAGACAGGCCGCTGTTCGCTATCCACCTCGCGACAAAAGAGATAAGCAGGATGGCTTCCTTCACACAGGAAATGATCGTGAACGATAAAGAAGCGTTCCTCGGGAATCAGGAGGAAAACGCGAATACGTCTCTCGAGATAGAGGACTCGGTCAATAACCTCCATGAGAAGATAACCGATTACCTGTCGCAGATACTTGCTACTGAAAGCGCGACAGATTCACAGGCCGACCGGATATCAGTGCTGATGCACATATCCGCGGCGATAGAGCACATGGGAGATTATCTGGCAACCATTGCCGGGCTCGCTGTCGAAAAGGCGAAAAACGGTTATGAGTTCTCCGATATCGCGTGTGCCGAGATCTACGAGCTGTTCGATCAGACTTCGCGTATGATGCGCGACACTATGAAGTCGCTCAGCAGCGACGATACCGCGCTCGCGATCGAGGTCATGAGCGACAATGAGGAGATCAAAAAATCCGAAGTCCGTCTAAGAAAGAAACATATGGAAAGGCTTTATGAAAAGAAATGCTCACCTGAGTTCACTGCGTCCTATACAGACGTCATCCATAACATCGTAAGGATAGGCGACTGCTGCAGGAATGTGGCTGAGACCGTCACGGAAAATGATTATCTCGATTATGAAGAAGTTGGCGAAACAGCTTAAGGATGATAGAATAGTGTCAACAGGGGAAAGAGACTATGAGCAAAATACTTATAATAGAAGATGAGCCGAATATCCGCGAACTCGTGAAATATAATCTCGAGGCGAACGGATATGAGGCTGTAGAAGCCGAAGACGGCAACATAGGCATGACGAAGATCTACACTGAAAAGCCTGATCTTGTCCTGCTCGATATCATGCTCCCGAAAAAAGACGGCTATGAGATCTGCAGAGAGATGCGGAGCGAAGGAAACAACACTCCGATAATAATGCTGACCGCGAAGACTGAGGAAGTCGATAAAGTCCTCGGCCTCGAGTTCGGCGCGGACGACTATATCCCGAAACCTTTCGGGGTCCGCGAGCTGATGGCCCGCATCAAGGCCGTATTAAGGCGCTATGATATAAGCGAAGCCGCGGCGGCTTCCGAAGTATCGCCTATTGTGAATGTTGACGGACTGCGCATCGATTTTGATCGCCGCGAAGTCACGCTCGAAGGCAAGAATGTCGATCTTACTTTCAAGGAATTCGAACTCCTCGGGTTCCTCGCGAAAAACCGCGGTCACGTCTTCACGCGCGACGAGCTCCTCGATAAAGTATGGGGCATCGATTACGCCGGCGAGACCAGGACCGTAGATGTCCACATAAGATACCTCCGCAAGAAACTCGGTGACAACGACGAACGCTTCATCGAGACCATCAGAGGCAAAGGCTACAGGATGAGGTGATCACAGTGAACGCAAAAGTTTTTTTCACGATACTTGCAACAGCTCTTCTCAACATACTGGCAGCAGTACTCATTCCGAGCACTGTCATAAGAGCGATCGCTGTCGCTGTCATATCCGCGGCAGGCATAGCTTTGCTCGTGATATTCCTCGAAAAGCCTATTTATGATATGAAAATGCAGATGCGTCAGGTCCAGCAGGAAAACGACGAGCTCGAACGTATGCGTTCGGAATTCGTCGGAAATGTCACACATGAACTCAAGACGCCTCTTACTTCTATTTCCGGATTCGTCGAGACCCTTCAGAGCGGCGCGGCGGACGACCCGGATATCCGTACGAAATTCCTCGATATAATTTCTATAGAAACCGAACGGCTCAAACGTCTGATCGATGACGTGCTCGTCCTTTCGAATATCGAAGCAGAAAGTGAAGTCATCGTTGAGAAGATCGACGTCGGATCATGCATAGATACCGTTATGGAAATGATGACTCCTATCGCGGACGGCAAGGGCGTCAAACTCGTGAACGAAGTCGAAGGCGGCCTGACCGCAAAAGGCGACCCTGACCGTTTCCGTCAGATGTTCATGAATCTCGTGGAAAACGCTATCAAATATTCCGATGAGGGAGGCCGCGTCTGGATCACCGGCTATATGAACGGTGATCATCTTCAGATGGCCGTCAGCGATGAAGGCATCGGCATAGCTCCGGAAAATATCGACAGGATATTCATCAGATTCTTCCGCGTCGACAAATCGCGCTCGAACAAGGTCGGCGGCACCGGCCTCGGCCTTTCGATCGTCAAGCACATCGCGTCGCTCTTCGGCGCCACGATCTCAGTCGACAGCAAGCTCGGAAAAGGAAGCACATTCTACATCACCTTCCCGGAATAAATTTGCAATATAATACGCGTCAAGTACAGAGATGTACCTGACGCGTTATTTGTTTCTGTCTATTTGATCGAATCGATGACTGCTTCCGGCATATCGTCGATCTTGACTACATCGCGGAACCTGACCTCTCTGTCCTTGAGATCCTTGAGCCCTGACGGCACACGCACACCGGTCTCGTCGAATACACGGTCCACAGACTCGAATCCATTCGCGCCTTTTTCTATCCCGATCGACTCCGCGACACTGTCCGCGAACTTATACGCGCTCGCTGTCGATGCGATGAGCGTCTCCGTCTTGTCACCGGTCTCAGCCACATAATCCTTATAGACTTTATAGGCGACCGCCGTATGAGTATCGATCAGATAATCATTTTCGCGATACATCTCGCCTATTGCCTCGTCCGTCATAGCCACGTCCGCGTAACCTCCGCGGAAATTATCCATTCCTTCTTTGATCTTGTCATTTACTTCATATTTCCTGTTTTTCTCCAGACTCTCCATGAGCCCTCTGATCTCGTCTCCGTCATTGCCGGAAAGGTGATAGAGCAGTCTCTCGAGGTTGCTCGAGATCAGGATGTCCATCGACGGCGAGTTCGTGAGATAGAACTCTCTGTTCGCGTCGTAAACGCCTGTATTTATGAAATCCGTGAGGACTTTATTTTTATTCGAAGCGCAGATGAACTTGTTCACCGGTACGCACATGCGGCCCGCGTAATACGCCGCGAGAATATTCCCGAAGTTTCCGGTCGGAACAACGATGTTGATCTTGTCGCCCGCCGCGATCTGTTTTCTTTCGATCAGTTTGCAGTAACCATATACATAGTACGCGACCTGAGGCACGAGCCTCCCGATATTGATCGAATTCGCGGATGATAATCTGCATCCGTGCTCCGCGAGCTTCTCCGCCATCCCGGCGTCTGAAAAAATCTTTTTCACGCCTGTCTGAGCGTCATCGAAGTTTCCCTCGATAGCAAACACGTGCGTATTTGCTCCGGCCTGTGTGACCATCTGCTGTCTCTGCACTTCACTCACTCCGTGATCCGGGAAGAACACGATTATCTCCGTGCCCGGCACATCGGCGAATCCTTCAAGTGCCGCTTTGCCCGTGTCGCCCGATGTGGCAGTCAGGATGCAGACTTTGTTCTTTTCTTTTTCTTTTTTCATCGCCGTAGTTAGAAGATATGGAAGGATCGAAAGCGCCATGTCCTTGAACGCAGCCGTCCTGCCATGATACAGCTCGAGGAAATTCGCTCCGCCGGCATTTTTCACCGGGACGATCTCCTTCTCTTCGAACTTATCGTCGTACGCTCCGTCCACGCAGGCTCTTATCTCTTCATCGGTATAATCATCGAAGAATGATTTGATAACGGTGAACGCCACTTCCCTATAAGGTTTTCCAACGAGCTCCGTAAGCGGGACAGGCAGCTCCGGAACAGTCTCCGGCACATATAGTCCCTTGTCCTCCGCGATCCCCTTGATGATCGCCTGAGCAGAAGTTTTATAATTCTTGCTTCCTCTTGTGCTGTGATAATTTATCATGTTCAAGCCCTCCATGTACGGCACGATGATTTCTTTTGGTAACGCACATGATTGTAACAAAAAAACCGCTGTTTTTCAATAGAACCGGCAAATAAACCCTTTACAAATATTCGTCAAGCCGTTATAATGTAATTCGCGCCGGATTTTATCCGGTAATATATGCCCCGTTAGTCAAGAGGTTAAGACGTCGCCCTCTCACGGCGAAATCATGGGTTCGATTCCCGTACGGGGTACCAATTGAAAAACCTGCAAAATACGTTGAAATCAGCGTGTTAAGCAGGTTTTTCCTTATTGTGAAAAGCCCGAGTCCACCACAGGCTGAGCATCGCGGTTGCCGCATAGTATAACGAGCAGATTGGATACCATCGCCGCTTTGCGGTCAGCGTCCAGTTCAACTGTTTTGTTTTTTGCGATCTCTGCCAATGCCATATCGACCATACTGACCGCGCCCTCGACTATCATTTTCCTCGCATCAATGATCGCCGAAGCCTGCTGTCTCTGAAGCATTACTGAAGCGATTTCAGGAGCGTAAGCGAGATATGTAATTCTTGCTTCCAGTATTTCAAGGCCGGCGCTTACGACCTTCGCCTGTATTTCGTCTTTTATCTGCTTCGCCACTAGTTCACTCGAACCGCGCAGGCTGCCCTCATCCGGAACGCCGTCGCCTGTCGTATCGATATTGGACGCGACATCGTACGGATATATCCGCACGACATTTCTAAGTGCTCCGTCACACTGCAATGAGAGATATTCTTTGTAATTATCGACTTCAAACACAGCCTTCGCCGTATCGACCACTCGCCACATTACTGCAATACTGATCTCGACCGGATTTCCCAGACAGTCGTTTATCTTCTGCTTGTTGTTGCTGAGCGTCATTACTTTCAACGAAACTTTTTTCGGCGATCTGCGCGTCTTCATGCTCGTACTCATTTCCAGAAGTGACATGCCCGTGTCGTCGACATCGCCGCTCTGGTTCAGCCTTGTATCTGCAGCGGGGTTGACCGCGGAGCAAAACGGATTCACAAAATAGAATCCTTCTGACTTGATCGTTCCCTTATACTTTCCAAAAAGCGTAAGGACGACCGCTTCCTGCGGCTTGATTATTTTCAGACCTTTGAAAAATATCCAGCCAAACGCGATCCATGCCCAGCTGATCATGAGAATTGGTACACGATACAGATATAATGTGATCGATGTGATCGAATATAAATTGGCATACACCTTATACACGCTGAAGATTGCAAGTATATAAAACGCGATCAGCAGTATCATGATCACCATACCATTCTTTCTTTTTCCTATTATTCTTTCTTTCATGTTCCCATCCTTCTATATACAGAGGAGGCCTCTCGGCCTCCCCTGGAAATATCATTTATATCTTACACACTATTTCCCGTTTACGGCGTTTTTCAGACTCTTGCCTGCTTTGAATACCGGTGCCTTTGAAGCCGGGATCTTGATAGTCTCTTCCGGATTCCTCGGATTTCTTCCTTTCCTCGCTTTTCTTTGGCGAACTTCGAAAGTCCCGAATCCGACGAGCTGCACTTTGTCATTTTTCTTAAGCGCTCCCTTTATGACATCCATCGCGGCATTTACCATCGCCGCCGTGTCCTTTTTTGTAGTACCTGCTTTCTCAGCTGCCGCTTCTATCAACTGCGTTTTATTCATCTTGCCCTCCTTAGACTTAAGTTGTTGTTTTATGCAGAAATAATCGTACCCCAATATCTTTGAGAAATGTGATTCGAGGGTACTAACCGTCAAAAGGCAGGTACGAGAACGCTCAGTTTATATTTATTCTCTGCTCATCTCTTCATATTTAACGAGGCGCTCCTTCGCGTCGCGCTCCGCCTTCGAGAACAGTCTCTCCGCCTTTTCAGGGAAAGAAAGCTCCAGAGAAGCATAACGGTTCTCGCCCTCGAGAAATTCTCTGAGGTCACCCTTCGGCGCCTTCGAGTCCAGGCAGAACGGATTCTTGCCTTCGTCTTTGAGCCTTGGATCGTAGCGATACAGATGCCAGTACCCGGCCTCCACCGCCTTCTTCTCTTCCTGCTGACTCAGACCCATACCGGCCTTTACACCGTGCTCGATGCACGGGCAGTAACATATAATGATCGACGGCCCGTCGTAAGCTTCCGCTTCCCTGATCGCTTTCAGAGTCTGCGCCGGGTCCGCTCCCATGGCGACCTGTGCCACATAAACGTATTCGTAACTCATGGCCATGAGTCCGAGATCTTTCTTTTTCGTTTCCTTGCCGCCCGCCGAGAACTTAGCTATCGCCGCTGTCGACGTCGCCTTAGATGACTGGCCGCCGGTGTTCGAATAGACCTCCGTATCCAGTACGAGCATATTGATATCCTTGCCCGCCGCAAGCACATGATCGAGACCGCCATAGCCTATATCATAAGCCCAGCCGTCACCGCCGAATGCCCATACGCTCTTCTTGCTGAGGTATTCTTTGTTCGTCAGAACGAAATCAGCAGCCTCGCCTTTTCCATGTGTTTCAAGAGCCGCCACCAGCGCGTCAGACGCTCCGCGTGATTTTTTCTTATCCTCACAGTTCTCAAGATACGCCTCGCACTCAGCCTTCGCTATGCCCGACTCAGCGAGCCTCGCGACCTTCTCCTTCAGTTGCGCCTTCACGCTCTCCTGCCCGAGCAGATAACCGAAGGCGTACTCCGCGTTGTCCTCGAAAAGGGACATTGCCCAGCATGGGCCGAAGCCTCTCTTGTCAGTGCAGTAAGGCGTGGATGGTGTCGATCCGCCGAATGCCGATGAGCATCCCGACGCGTTTGTCACGTACATCCTGTCGCCGAAAAGCTGCGTTACTGTCTTTATATATGGAGTCTCTCCGCATCCCGCGCAAGCTCCCGAGAACTCGAAATACGGCTTGTTGAACTGCGACGACTTGACCGAATCATCTCCTGCCGCGTCATCTTTTTTCGTCACTTCATCCATCGCGAATGTCCAGTTCTCCGCTTCTTTAAGCTGCCCTTCCAGCGGCTGCATCGTTATGGCAGTTTCTTTCGCCGGACAGTTGTTCACGCAGCTCCCGCATCCCGTACAGTCGTACGGCGACACCTGCATACGGTAGGTATATTTATCCAGGCACTTTCCTTTTGCCTTGTCTGTTATGAATCCTTCAGGCTTCCCTGCCTCTTCATCAGCGTCCAGAAGTATCGGGCGTATCGCCGCGTGCGGACATATGAATGAGCAGAGATTGCACTGCACGCACTTCTCAGGATCCCACAGAGGAACACTTACTGCAGTCCCGCGCTTCTCGTATTTCGTCGAGCCCGAATACCAGGTACCGTCTTCCAGTCCGAACTTCCTGAACACTGACACAGGGATATCGTCACCCTCCTGCCTGTTCATCGGATCGACCACTTCTTTTATGAATGCCGGGACATCTCTCTTTTCAGGAACGTCCTCCGCGTCCGCCCAGCTCGCCGGGATGTCGATCTTATTGAGTTCCTTTATGCCATACTCGATAGACTCGTTGTTCATGTCCACTACAGCCTGGCCTTTTCTCTTGTAATACGTCTTGTATATGGCATCCTTCATTGCCTTTACGGCCTGATCTGCCGGTATCACTCCTGACAGCGCGAAAAATGCTGCCTGAAGTATCGTGTTCGTCCTGTTCCTCAGACCGATCTTCTGAGCGATACCAATAGCGTCGATCGTATAGAACTCTGCTTCCTTTTCCGCCAGCTCTCTTTTCATCTTTGCCGGCAGATGGCTTTCCAGAGCCTCCGCGTCCCACTGACAGTTCAGGAGGAACGTGCCTCCTTTTTTTAGTCCCTTCACCATGTCGTAAAGGCGCACATACGCCGGAGTGTGACACGCTATGAAGTTTGCGGAGTCTACGAGATAAGGCGAACGGATCGGCTTCTCTCCGAAGCGCAGATGTGACTGAGTGAGTCCGCCTGACTTTTTCGAGTCGTATACGAAATACGCCTGGCAGTAAAGGTCTGTCTCGTCTCCTATTATCTTTATCGAGTTTTTGTTCGCTCCGATAGTGCCATCGGAACCCATGCCCCAGAACACAGCTCCGAGCTGGCCCTCCGGCGCGGTATCAAGTTCTTCTGTCACAGGAAGTGATGTGAAGGTGACATCATCTGTGATGCCTACTGTGAAATCATTTTTCGGCTCGTCTTTTTTCAGTTCATCGAACACAGCCTTGATCTGTCCCGGCGTAGTGTTCTTCGACGAAAGGCCGTAACGCCCTCCGACAACTTTTACATCCATATCGTTCTGTCTGAACACAGTGCAGAGATCCAGATAGAGCGGTTCTCCGACGCCGCCCGGTTCCTTCGTCCTGTCGAGGGCCGCTGCTTTTTTCACAGTCTTTGGCAGTGCTGAAATAAAATGCTTCGCCGAGAACGGTCTGTAAAGATGCACATTTATGAGACCGACTTTTTCACCGGCCGCCGTAAGTACATCTACCGTCTCTTTCGCCGTCTCCGCGCCTGAGCCCATCATCACGATGACTCTCTCCGCGTCCTTTGCTCCGTAATAATCAAAGAGATGATACTCCCTTCCCGTGATCTTTTTTATTTCGCTGAGATAACTTTCAACAGCATCCGGTATGCCCGTGAAATGATCGTTGCACGCTTCGCGGCACTGGAAGAACACATCAGGATTTACAGTAGTTCCTCTCGTCGCCGGGTGCTCCGGGTTGAGCGAGTTCTTCCTGAACGCCTTGATTGCGTCCATATCCATAAGCGGTCTAAGATCTTCATAATCGATCATTTCTATCTTTTGCATCTCATGCGAAGTGCGGAAACCGTCGAAGAAATGCAGGAACGGCATCCTGCAGTGTATCGCTGACAGATGCGCCGCCGCTCCAATATCCATGACTTCCTGAGGCGATGATGACGCGAGAAGAGCGAATCCTGTGCTGCGCGTTCCCATCACGTCCGAGTGATCTCCGAATATCGAAAGCGCGTGCGCCGAGACTGTTCTTGCCGATACATGGAAAACTCCCGGGAGCATCTCCCCCGCGATCTTATACATGTTCGGTATCATGAGAAGGAGCCCCTGCGATGCCGTGTAAGTCGTTGTCAGCGCGCCCGACTGGAGCGATCCGTGTACCGTACCTGCCGCGCCGCCTTCCGACTGCATCTCGACCACCCTTACCGGCTGACCGAAGAGATTCTTTTTCCCGTTGGCTGCCCATTCATCCACCAGCTCCGCCATTGTCGATGACGGAGTAATGGGGAAAATCCCTGCTACTTCTGTGAACGCGTAGGAGATATATGCCGCCGCCGTGTTCCCGTCCATTACTGCTGTTTTATTCTTGTCCATCTTTGCCACCCTTTATCTTTGCTATATTTTTCGCGAAGCTCTTCTTCGTTTCTAAGTCTCCCTGACGCATGATCATGATCCGCTGCGCCTGCGGCGAACCCGCGCCGTGCAGCGATTCGGTCAGATAACCAACTGCCGCTGTTCCAAGCGTAAGGTTTTCTATGAGTCTCAGGATCTTCATCCTGTCTTCAGCGGACACGCCTTCAGCACCCGCCATGTATTTCTTCACGTAAGGGCCAAGCTCCGGATCTTCCATATCCTTTTCGGATGGTGCCGTTACTACAGACCCTCCGGCAATATCCTGCGCGAGGCGCGCGATCTCGTATGGGAATCTCGTCACGTTCTGTTTGCACACGTTGGCCAGAAGAAGATCGATGATGTAGTTCCCGGCCTCGGTCTTCGTGCCTTCCGCCGAGCACGCGATCCCGCTCGAATACAGTGTCTCGTTCAGATGTATCATCTCTATGAGTTTATCTTTTATGTGGGACGCCTTGCATACTCCGTTGCAGTCCGCCGCGCAGGCAGCAGCCCCGATGAGCACATCGCCCACTCCGACTTTGCAGCCGCCGTAACTCTGGCGGTGATAACCGGCGAATCTCTCTACGAGCATGCCCGCGAATTCCGTTTCTCCGTTCATGAATATGCGGTCGTTCGGAACGAACACGTCATCGAATATGACGAGCGCTTCCACTCCGCCAAATGTCGGGTTGCCTGTATCGATCGGCGCGCCTTCAGACTTTCTTGTATCGCACGACTGTCTTCCGATGATCATGAAAAGATTCTCAGCGTCAGTCGGCACCGCGAACGCCACCGCGTAATCCTTATCGTCAGGACCCATCGCTATGGTCGGCATGACGAGCACTTCGTGCGAATTACAGATGCCTGTCTGATGCGCTTTCGCTCCCCTTACTACTATCCCGTCCGGGCGTCTCTCAACGACTCTCAGGTACATATCAGGATCCTTCTGCTTATGCGGCGGCAGATTTCTGTCGCCCTTCGGATCTGTCATTGCGCCGTCTACAGTAAGGTCTTTTTCCTGTGAGTATTTCAGGAACTCCAGGAAGTTTTTCTGATAGCTCGTGCCGTATTTTTTGTCGATCTCGTATGTGGTGCTGTAGACCGCGTTGAACGCGTCCATGCCTACGCATCTCTGGAAGCAGGCTCCGGTCTTTTCGCCGCAGAGCCTCTGCATCTTTACTTTTTTGATCAGGTCGTCCGTACTCTCGTGGATGTGAGTGAAGCGGTTCACTGTCCCGCCAATGAACGGCGACTGCGCGGTCATTAGGCTTCTGTATTCCGGTTCCTGCGCGAGGTCGTAAGTCATTCTCACCGAATTTAGCGAAGGTCTCAGTATATCATCGGTCACCGGATCCTCGATCCTCTTTCCGAACATATAGATTTTAATATCCATGTCGCGAATACTCTGTACGTATTCTTTGCCTGTCATCAGTGCCATGTAATTCTCCTTTCATTTCAAGTATCCTCTTGACTCGAAGTATATATTAGATTATTGTATGATAAAAGAGAATAAATATAATGTTTTGATTTCCATTCTTTCATGCATGCAGGCAGTGAAGAAGGTGAGGGTATATCATGAAAAAGTCAAAATATCAGGTGATCGTAAAAATAGTTGAACTTGGCAGTTTCGCGCAGGCGGCAGCTTTCTGCAATTATTCACAGTCCGCGGTAAGCAAGATCGTAAGCACAGTCGAAAGCGAACTTGGTGTCACGCTTCTCATACGCACGCATGAAGGTGTAAGGCTGACTGAGGACGGCGCTCAGCTGTTTCCTTATATCCGCGGTCTCAGCAATACCGACGCGGCGCTTTATGAAAAAGCCTCGGAACTCGTCGGCATCGAAAGCGGCACGATAAAGCTGGGTACATTCTCCAGCATATCGTCACACATACTCGCACCGATACTTCGTGATTTTAAAAAAGAACACCCCAATATCAAGTTCGAACTCTTCGAAGGCCTCTACAGCGATACTGAAAAGTGGATATCAAATGGCACTACTGATCTTGGCTTCGTCTACATGCCGACCATGAAAGAATTCACCACTGTCCCTATGTTCGAAGACCGTATGCTGGCTCTCCTGCCAAGCGATCACCCCTTAGCCGCGCTTGACGTGATACCGCTTGCCGCGTTCGAAAACGAACCTTTCATAATGCTCAGCGGCACGGACCGTGAAGTACTCAGGGCATTCTCGCGCAAACATATAAAGCCGGATATCGAGTATGTCACCGACAACGATTACGCGATCATCTCCATGGTGGAGAACGGGCTGGGCCTCAGCATCCTCGCGGAACTGATGCTCAGAGACGATAATCACGACATAGTCGTCCGCGAAACAGAAGCAAAAACATCAAGAAAAATAGGACTTGCTATAAAAAACAAACCCCATGTATCTCTTGCTGTAAATAATTTCATGAATTTCCTGACAGACCACATTTCGGAATACGTCCCGAAATAATTGCCGTCATATAAGGTCCGCTCGCTTGAGCCTCTTCCTTATCACGCCTCCTAGCACCGCCGCAATTATCATCTTCGCGACATCTCCCGGGATGTAGAACAGCACTCCCGCGACGATCGCTGCTTTGAATGTCATGCCCGCTTCATAAGCGAGCCATGCCGAGCCAAACGCGTAAGTCACTATAGTCCCAAGTACCATTCCAACAAAGTACATCGGGATCTTTCCATCGAACTTCTCAATGAAAAGGCCTGCTATGATCGCCATGAATATGAAACCTATAAGGTATCCGCCCGTCGGTCCGAGCAGTTTCTGCGGGCCTGCGGTGAACGCGGAAAATACCGGCACGCCTACCAGTCCTATAAAAAGGTAAACGATATAGCTGATCGTTCCCCTCTTCCATCCCAGAAGCATCACCGTCAGATATATAGCCAGGTTAGTGAATGATATCGGCACCGGCGACACCGGGATAGGTATCGAAAGCGGACCCAGCACACAAGTCACCGCCGTCATAAGTGCGATGAGTGTCAGATCCTTTATCGAAAATTTTGATTTGCTTTTCTCTGCCTGCATTGTTTCCCTCTCTTCTTCTGTGTCATTCTCAGCATAATTGATAATAAACGAAAGCCGGGCGATTGTCAACCTTATTTCACAGTATTGGTTAACAATGTGGGGCCCGCAAGTGATACTGTCCATGCCTGCAGTAAAATCTACTATATGTGGAGTCTTACTTTTCACCCAAGCATTCTTTCGAGCATAGATCCTCTTATTATTGCTCATTCTTGGTTTTTTGAAAAACTTTCTAATGGATAAATGCAGGTATCTCGATTTTTTCCATTGAATCGAGTGGGTTTGCGGGGTCGGACAATCAGAATACGATGAAAATGACCCGATCTGACCCTAAAAAACCTCTTTGAAAAGGTTGTGCCCGTATAATGGTGTAAATTGATACAAAAAAAAGGAGCCACTGCTCCA
>CALDNM010000129.1 GCA_937915045.1 uncultured Clostridia bacterium | reverse complement strand
AAGAGGCGTGCCGTGCCAGATATTCACATAGATCTGTTCCTTTTTTTTGATCCAGTAATTCGGGAAATCCGCCTCATTGATGAGATATTTCGCGAATGCGAGGACCTGTTTGTATCTGCCGCTGCCTGAGATCACACATTCGATCCCGGAGATCCCGGCAGCTTCAAAATAATCACGCGACATCTCGGCGGTGTTTTCGGTAACAGAAAAATAGAGGTCGAAATCACCGTATCTTCCTCCGGCGATCTCACGGATCACATACACCAAACTTCCTTTTGGCCATTTACCCAGACCTTCTAAAAAAATCGCCCGGTCGTCAACAGATTCATTGAAATAATGATCCAGTAAGCCTTTTTTATATTTCTTTTGTTTTTTCCCCATTGTGGTCGATCCGTCCTGTCCATTTTGCTATATCATCACGAAAATATAAACAAATGATAGCATAAATACAAGTAAACAGCAAAAGCCCCGCGGGCGCTTTCGCGCTGCGGGGTTTCTGCGTGTGTATGTATTCCTATAACATTGGAAGCTATTTTATATTGTCGTCGATCTTCTGTATAGCTCTGATCTTGAGCGGGAGCGAGAAGAGATTGATGAATCCTTCCGCGTCCGCCTGAGTGTACACATCGTCCTCGCCAAATGTAGCGAAGTCCTGATTGTACAGAGAGTACGGCGACTTTGAAGCTACAGGTACCGCCTGGCCCTTGTAAAGCTTCAGTTTCACAGTTCCTGTCACTGTTTCCTGAGTGACGTCTACAAACGCGCTGATGGCTTTCCTGAGAGGGGAGAACCACATACCGTCATAGACGAGATCAGTGAACTTGACAGCTACCTGCTGTTTGTAATGCATTGTATTTCTGTCGAGGCAGAGTTTTTCGAGATCGCGGTGAGCGTTGTATATGATCGTTCCGCCCGGTGTTTCATATACACCTCTCGACTTCATACCTACAAGTCTATTCTCTACTATATCACAAGTTCCGATCCCATTCACGCTTCCGAGCTTATTTAATTCAAGAAGCAGGTCTACAGGATCCATCTTTTTCCCATTGAGGGAAACAGGTTCACCCTTTTCGAAACCCAGTTCGATATATGTCTTTTCGTCCGGAGCGTCTTCGATAGTCTTGCTCAGGACGTGTATATCATCATTGTGCTCGTTCCACGGATCTTCAAGGTTCCCGCCTTCATGGCTTATGTGCCAGATGTTCTCGTCGCGGCTGTAGATCTTTGCTACAGTCTGCTCGATCGGAACTCCGTGGTCATTGTCATATTGTATCAGATCTTCCCTCGATTTGAAATCCCAAAATCTCCATGGAGCGATTATTTTTATCTCAGGATCCAGCGCGTGGATCGTTGTTTCGAATCTTACCTGATCGTTGCCTTTGCCTGTGCATCCGTGGCAGATGATCTTCGCGCCTTCTTTATTTGCCACTTCAACGAGTCTCTTAGCCATGAGAGGTCTCGCCATGGATGTCCCGAGGAGATAATCTCCTTCATATATAGCTCCGGCCTTTATGCATGGCCAGATGTAATCTGTAATGAATTCTTTTTTGATGTCGCATGTTATTGCTTTTGTCGCGCCTGTGGACAATGCCTTCTTTTCGATAGCGTCGAAATCATCATTCTGCCCGGCATCGCAGCATACCGCTATGACTTCATAGTCAAACTCGTGCTGGAGCCATGTCAGTATAGTTGAAGTGTCAAGTCCGCCCGAATATGCGAGTACTACTTTTTCCTTTGCCATTTTTCTGATCTCCTTTTTGTTATTCTCCCAATGTTTTCAAATCGAAATGAATATTTATGCATTTGATGTTCCGTATTATACAACCATAAATGGCACATTGCAAGAGGAAAGTTGCATAAAAATTAATTTTTATGCAATAAAGTGAAATACGGCCGATGCCGTTCAGGCATGCTGTTATGTAAATCGTCCCTGATTTGTGTTAAAATATAACACACCATGTTTTTAGGAGAATATAGATGAACGAAACGATCAGACAACTGAAAAACAAACTCGCGGGCGTTATAGAAGAGGAAGATATCATAACGGATGCCGACATGAGGGAATACACTTCTTTCAAAGCCGGAGGCCGCGCGGATCTTCTGCTTCTTCCGAAGGATGTGAACGTACTGAAGGCAGTGCTGAAGCTCTTCGCTGATGAAGGGACCGAGTTCATGGTGATGGGAAACGGTACAGATATTCTTATTAAAGACGGCGGTTACAGAGGCGTCATCGTGAAGATGGGGGACGCGTTTGCCGGCATCGAGGCAAATGGAAACGAAATCATTTGCGGCGGCGGGGCCCTTCTGGCAGCTGTCTCGAGAAGAGCACTCGCGGAAGGTCTTA
>CALDNM010000128.1 GCA_937915045.1 uncultured Clostridia bacterium | reverse complement strand
GGGAATCACCTTGGGGCATGGGTCGTCCGGGATGGCATATAGAGTGCTCGACGATGTCGAGAAAATATCTCGGAGACACGATCGACCTTCACGCGGGCGGACAGGATCTGATGTTCCCGCATCACGAAAATGAGATCGCTCAGTCTGAGGCTCACAACGGATGCAAGTTCTCGAATTACTGGATGCACAACGCGTACATCACGATCGACAATGAGAAGATGTCAAAATCGAAGGGCAATTTCTTCACAGTGAGAGATATCAGGAACCAGGGTTACAGCGGAGAAGCGATAAGATTCTTCCTGCTGTCAGGACATTACAGAAGCCCTATCAACTTCAGCAAGGAGCTGATGGAGCAGTCAAGGCAGAGTCTGCAGCGTATGCAGAACGCTAAGACGAATCTCGAGTATCTCATGAAGAGCGGCACTGACGGAATGACAGACGATGAGAAAAAAGAGCTCGAGGGATTCGATAAATACAAGGAGCAGTTCAATAACGCTATGGACGACGACCTCAATACGGCCGACGCGATCTCGGCGGTATTCGAACTCATTACTGCGATAAATACGGCGGTAAAGGACGGCTGCTCGAAGGAATTCGCCGAGAAGTCGCTCGAAAAAATGCAGGTGCTTTGCGATGTGCTCGGACTTCTGCAGCATGAAGATGACAACAGCGTCGACAGCGATATACAGAAGCTCGTCGATGAGAGACAGGAAGCAAGAAAGAACAAAGACTTCGCGAGGGCGGACGAGATAAGAGATGAACTGCAGGCGAAGGGCATAACGATCAAGGATACGCCGCAGGGTGTACAGATAATAAAGGAATAAAATGGACGTAAGTGAGATAAATACTACCGCGCTTGCTTTTATGGGTGACGCTGTATATGAAGTGTACATACGTGAACACATAATGAAGCAGGGGCTGACGGCCGCGGATAAACTTCATCGGAGAGCGGTGAAGTATGTCCACGCGCCCGCGCAGGCTGCCGCTGTCAAGACTATCTTCAACGATCTTTCGGAAGATGAACAGTATCTGGTGAAGAGGGCAAGGAACAGGCGCAGCGCGACGAGACCGAAGAATTGCGATCCGATCACGTATAAGTGGTCGACGGCGTTCGAGGCGCTGATAGGAGATCTGTATCTGACCGGTAAGACGGAAAGGATGGAAGATATCATTCAGAGATCGATCGAGATCATAGAGAGTACTTTTTGACGGGCGGCGTGAGCCGGAGAGGGAGGATACCATTATGAGCATGGCAGATAAATTATTCGTTGAAATGTGCAGAGACGTTATAGACAACGGTTATTCGACTGAAGGGCAGAAAGTAAGACCGCACTGGGAAGACGGCAAGGCGGCTTATACTATGAAGCAGTTCGGCGTCGTGCACAGATACGACTTGTCGAAGGAATTCCCCGCTGTCACGCTGCGGCCGACACCGATCAAATCGGCGACCCGCGAGATGCTGTGGATATGGCAGGAAAAATCGAACAGGACGGCGGATCTCGGGACACCTATGTGGGACGCGTGGGCGGACGAGAACGGAACGATAGGAAAGGCTTACGGCTATCAGCTGGGAGTCAAATATAAATTCAAACAGGGCGTCATGGATCAGGTCGACAATGTCATCTGGCTCCTCAAGAACGAACCATATTCGAGGCGGATCATGACGAATATCTTCAACTTCGCGGATCTGATGGAGATGGGGCTCGAGCCCTGCGCTTACAGTATGACTTTCAATGTCACGGGCGACAGGCTGAACGCTATACTCAATCAGCGCTCAAATGATATTCTTGCCGCGAACGCGTGGAATGTCGCGCAGTACGCTGTACTCACGATGATGCTCGCGCAGGTCACTGGATTCAAACCGGGAGAGCTCGTACACGTTATGGCGGACGCGCATATCTACGACAGGCATATACCGATAGTGGAGGAACTGATCTCCAGGCCGCAGTACGACGCGCCGAAGGTCACGCTGAATCCTGATATAAAGGATTTCTACGACTTCACTAAAGATGATGTTATAGTTGGACCTTATGAAAAAGGACCTCAGGTAAAGGATATACCGGTGGCAGTATGAACGCGATAGTTGCTGTTGACAGGGAATGGGGCATCGGAAAGAACGGACAGCTCCTTACGCATCTCCCTGAAGACATGAAATTTTTCCGTGAAAAAACAACGGATATGAATATAGTGATCGGGAGGAAGACTCTTGAGTCGTTCCCGGGCGGAAAGCCGCTTCCCGATCGTCACAATATAGTCATCACCACGAATGAGAATTATCTCGCGGAGGGATGCACCGTGTGTCTGGGGATAGAAGCTCTCAGACAGGTGCTTTCTGAATTTCCGGATGACGAGATCTTTGTGTGCGGCGGAGAGAGAGTATATAAAGAGATGCTCCCTTTTGCGGATACATTGTGGGTAACGAAGATAGACGCTGTATACGGGGCCGATAAGTTTTTCCCGGATGTCGACGCGGATGAAGACTTTGAAGTCACGTGGGAAAGCGAAGAACATGAATATAAAGGAACGAAATTCAGATTCACAAAATATGAAAGAAAGCAGAGCTGAGATGAAGACAGACGATCCCGGAAGAGATAAAAATATACTTATAGGAAGGAACCCTGTCATGGAGGCGCTCAAAAGCGGGCGGTCTATAACTAAGATCACGATGCTCAGCGGGCCTGAAGGCTCTCTGAAAGTCATCGCGGCCAAAGCGAAGGATGCCGGAGTGCCGCTTCATTTCGCGAAGCGGGCAGCCCTTGACAGGATGTCAGGCGGAGAGAATCACCAGGGAGTCATCGCGGATATCCCGGCGTATGAGTACGCTGAGACGGAAGATATCCTTGAGCTCGCGGAGTCGCGCGGAGAGGATCCTTTCGTGATAGTGCTCGATAATATCGAAGATCCGCATAATCTTGGCGCGATCATAAGGAGCGCCGAGTGCGCCGGAGCTCACGGTGTCATAATCCCGAAAAGAAGATCCGCCGGTATCACCGAAACCGCGGCAAAGTCGAGTGCCGGTGCTGTCGAGTACGTACCGTGCGCGAGGGTCAGCAATATCGCGCAGGAGCTGGACAAGCTTAAAAGTAAAGGGATATGGATAGCGGCCTGCGATATGGACGGTGACAATTACACAAAAGCAGACCTCACAGGACCGATAGCGCTAGTAATAGGAAATGAAGGTTCAGGTATAAGCAGACTCGTCAGGGAAAAATGCGACTTTGTCGTTTCATTACCGCTGCGAGGAAAGATCGATTCGCTCAACGCGTCGAACGCCGCTGCAGTATTGATGTATGAAGTGAGAAGACAGAGAGATGAAAAAGAGTTACGATGATATGACATATGAAGAACTCGCGGCTCTGGCCCAGACGGGCGATGAGGACGCGGGCGAATGTCTTATACGTCAGTTCAGAGATATAGTCCGAGGCAAGGCGAGGAAATACTTCATAGCGGGTGCCGATTCGGAAGATGTGGTGCAGGAAGCTATGATAGGATTGTTCAAAGCTATACAGTCCTATGATCCCGCGCGCGGAGCAGGATTCAAAACGTATGCCGAAATATGTATAAACAGGCAGATAATATCTGCCATAAAAGCAGCGGGCCGCAAAAAACACGGGCCGCTCAATTCGTCGTTGTCGCTCAGCCGGCCGGCTGACGAAGATTCAATGCATACTTTGGAAGAGAGCATAGCCGCGAAGGGCGAGTCCGATCCTGAGAAGCTCATGATCATGAAAGAGATCGTAGACTGCATAATGAAGAACAGTACGGAAACTTTCAGCCCGTTCGAGATGAAGATAATGACGGAATATATGCTGGGGAGCACTTACGGAGAGATAGCGGATAAGCTCGGAAAAACTCCGAAAGCGGTCTATAACGCTATGGGACGCGTCAAAAAAAAGATCGGTATTTTCCTGGATGGCAAATAAAAAAACGACATGCTCTGAACCCTTGCAAGCGTTGACACGCAGGGGATAATATAGTAATATTTAAATGTTATGGATATGCTGTTGTAGCTCAGTCGGTAGAGCACTTCCTTGGTAAGGAAGAGGTTCGGCAGTTCAAGTCTGCTCAACAGCTCCAAGTATATAAGGAATGATTTTTTAGGAGGAAAAACAAATGGCAAAACAGAAATATGAAAGAACTAAGCCGCATGTCAATATCGGGACTATCGGACACG
>CALDNM010000127.1 GCA_937915045.1 uncultured Clostridia bacterium | reverse complement strand
CAATTGTTCCATTGCAAACTAGAATCGCAGTATGATTTTAAGAGGAAGGCCCGCGCTCACGCGGCCCGATCGATATTTAGAGGTGGCTGGGCACGGCCAAAGAGCGATCGAATGCCATTTCACTGTTCTTCGCTTTGTTCTCCGCTGCGTTCCGCCGCGGCCGCGGCGTTTTGTTTTTCGTAGAAACCTTTTCTGTCGTCTTTTTTCGGCATCAGGTTGCCGCGGAAATAGTTGTACGCTATCACGAGCCCTGCCGTTCCTATCATGAGATAAAAACTGATGCCCCTGCTGAGTATGAGTGCCGGGTGCAGCAGAGCTGAAGGAACGATCACTCCAAACACGAACAGGAACCCCGCTTCATTGGCCCCAACGGAACCCGGAAGAGGGATGAACGACATGCCGACAGAAACGACGGCCTGAAGCATTATTACTGTAATAAACGTGTAGCCCTCTATGCTGAGCGCTTTGAACGCGAAAAATGTCGTACCGTAGAGTGCCGTTACCTGGACCACTGTTGTCAGGATCACTTTCACGATAAGTGAAATATCGTCGCCTATGACTTTGCCTGTCTGATTGTACTCGGCCAGCTGCTGCCTCGCTCGATTCTCGATATCGAAACGCTTCGCCCACTTGAATCCGGTGAGATGCTTTACGACACCCATGACGAGTTTTTCAGAAATGACCGGCGCGAAGAGCGCCGCGACAAGGAACAGGAGCAGCAGTATATTCACTGCCATGCCGGCGATTATGAGTGTGCGCATACCGGCTGCCGACTGAAAAATTATCGTGTGCTGTGCGAATATCCCGATGACGGCAAATGTGATCGTCACAAGTTCATAGCTTATGAGATCGAGCATGAGCGTCACTGAGCTGTGCGATATATGGACATCATCATAGAACATATAGAATATCTGCATAGGCTGCCCGCCCGTCGATGACGGAGTGATGCCGCTGAAGAAAAATCCGGTGGCAGCGTATTTCCACGCCTGCCCCCACGTCGAGTGATAGCCAAGGCTCTTCAGTATCCGTCTCAGATTCATAGCGTCAGCGCCGAGATAGAACACAACGCACAGAAGTCCGCAAACCACGAACTGTATCTTCGAAGAAGTCACGATGCTCCAGAGTTCTTTCGGGCTGCTCCCTTTAAAAATCACATAGAAAGTAAGAACGACAAGCGCCAGGAACAGGATCCCGCTCTTCCATATCGTCCTTCTCGTTTTCTTTGATTTGCTTACAGGCTCACTGTTGGCAGATCTGCGCTGCTCGCGAAGCATCAGCATCCCATTCATAAATATCCTATCCGTTTTCTTTTATTTCCAGAGTTTATCCGGATACAGACCCTTGTCCTTCATGGACTGCAGGGCATCTTTCACACTCTCTTTATCTTCTCTATACGTCACTCCATGCCACCTGTCCGGCGAGCTGAGCACCCTGACGGCGGCTTTGCCGTTCTTGATCAGCGCGTCCGCTACTGACGGCAGGAAGTATTCCTTCCCGAGAGGATCCTCTTCCAGCGCGGTATCGAGAAATGCCGGGAACGCGTCCCAGAGTTCATCCATCATGTCGCGCGAAAATCCCCAGAAATTCATCGACACCGGAGTGTCTTCCTCAAGCTTTGTCCATGTCTTCCCCGCGTCTTCGGTGAAGCATATATCTTCATGCACTCGCTGTATTTTCGTTCTTTCAGTAACGTCCGTCAGGTATCCTTCTTCCGACACATCGCATATGCCCCTCGCGACCGAGCCATGCTCGGTGATCGTGTTTCTGAGCTCGTATGCCACCATGCTGAAATCGTATTTCCCGCTCTGCTTTTTCTCTCCGCTCTCGCCGGTCATGTACTGATATATGACCTGAAAAGCCTGCGGGCCGTAATAATCGTCCGCGTTTATGACGACGAACGGGCCATCGACCGCGTGACGCGCCGACATGACCGCGTGCGCCGTTCCCCACGGCTTCGTGCGTCCCTCGGGAAGCTTATATCCTTCCGGAAGATCGTCCAGGGCCTGCTTAGCGTATTTCACGTCGAAGTATTTGCCCGCGCGGTCATCTATCATTTTCCGCATCTCTTCTTCTGTGTCCGGTTTTATAACGAAGACGGCTTTCGTGAATCCGGCCATCATCGCGTCATAAAGGGAAAAATCCATTATGATCTCTCCCGTGTCTGTCATTTTCTCTATTTGTTTGAGCCCGCCGTAACGGCTCCCAAGGCCGCCCGCCATGACCACAAGTGTTGGTTCCTGCATTGTTTTCTCCATTCGTCTATGTCGTATAATTCTATATCTAAAGCCAAAAACAGTCAACTCTGTGACCTAAAAGCCTGTGGTTATTATGTGATAATGTCACCCTAATATCTATCGAGCGAAAATGTCACCC
>CALDNM010000126.1 GCA_937915045.1 uncultured Clostridia bacterium | reverse complement strand
GGGCATGGGCCTGGTGCAGGAAGTTTTCACAGACGAGAAGATAAAGACGATGAGAGGCGATATCGCTATCGGTCACGTCAGGTATTCGACTACCGGAGCGAGCCGCGCGTGCAATTCGCAGCCGCTCGTGGTCTTCTACAAAGGCGGGGCGCTCGCGCTCGGACACAACGGGAATCTCGTCAACGCGAACATACTTCGCGACGAACTCCAGGATGAGGGCTACCTCTTCCAGACGACGATAGACACAGAAGTCCTCGCGGCGTATATTGCGAGGAACATAAAGGACGGCGAGATCGAGGACGCGATCGAGAAGACTATGAAGATCGCGAAGGGAGCTTACGCGCTGGTCATCACGTCGGGCAAAAAACTGATCGGTGTGAGAGACCCTTACGGCATCAGACCGCTCACGCTCGGAAAGACGGCGAACGGCTATATCCTTTCTTCGGAAACGTGCGGATTCAACCTGCTCGGTGCTGAGAGGATACGCGACCTCGAGCCTGGCGAGATCGTCACGATAGAGGGCGGCAAAGTCAGGAGCCGGATATTCGACGCGGGGCGTCCGAAGAAGATGTGCTCGTTCGAGTACGTGTATTTCGCGAGGCCGGACAGCGTCATGGACGGACGCAGCATCTACCTGGCGCGCCATGAGTGCGGGATCAATCTCGCGAAGGAGCAGCCGGCGGACGCTGATGTCGTCATCGCGGTGCCTGATTCGGGCAATGTCGCGGCGATGGGATACGCGCAGCAGTCGGGCATACCGTTCGGCATCGGTCTCATAAAAAACAGATATATCGGAAGGACATTCATCCAGCCGGATCAGAAGCTGAGGGACCTCAGCGTCAGGCTCAAGCTCAATGTCCTCAGGGAAAACATAGAAGGCAAAAAAGTAGTGATGGTCGATGATTCGATCGTAAGAGGCACTACGAGCGGAAAGATCGTCAGGCTCCTCAAGGAGAACGGGGCGAGGGAAGTGCACCTCAGGATAGCGTGTCCTCCGGTCACAGACCCGTGTTTCTTCGGGATAGATACGCCTGATAAAGACAAGCTCGTAGCGGCTTCGCATACTGTCGATGAGATGCGCGATATGACGGGGGCCGATTCACTCGGATTCCTCAGCGTACGCGGCATGACAGACGCGATCGGGCTCGGCGATGATATATGCACAGCCTGCTTCACAGGCGATTATCCAATGGAATTACCGGAAAGGACGGAAAAATAACATGGCAAATCTCACCTACAAAGACGCTGGAGTCGACACCAAAGAAGGCGAACGCGCGGTCAGTCTGATGAAGGATCATGTCAAAAAGACATTCAACGAAAACGTGCTCACCGGGCTCGGCAGCTTCGGGAGCCTGTACAAACTCCCGGGCGGCATGAAGGAGCCTGTGCTGGTCAGCGGCACTGACGGCGTCGGCACAAAGCTCAAGGTAGCGTTCATGATGGATCGTCACGATACAGTCGGCATCGACTGCGTCGCGATGTGCGTGAACGATATCCTCTGCCAGGGCGCGACACCTCTCTTCTTCCTCGACTATATAGCGACGGGAAAAGTAACGGCTGAGAAGATCGCCGACATCGTAAAGGGTGTGGCGGATGGCTGCGAGCAGGGCAGGAGTGCTCTGGTCGGCGGCGAGACCGCTGAAATGCCGGGATTCTACGGAGTCGGTGAATACGACATGGCCGGATTCAGCGTCGGCATCGTCGACAAGGACAAGATGATAACGGGCGCGAAGATCGAAGAAGGCAATGTGATCATCGGTCTTCCGTCGAGCGGCATCCACAGTAATGGATATTCTCTCGTCAGAAAACTACTCTTCGAGAAGATGGGTTACGGCGTCGAGACTATGGTCGACGGACTGGACGAGCCTCTTGGCGAAGCGCTGCTCCGTCCGACGAGGATATACGCGAAGCAGTGCGCGGCAGTAGTACCGAACTTCGATATAAAAGGCATCTGCCACATCACCGGCGGCGGCTTCTACGAGAACGTGCCTCGCGTACTCCCTGACGGGATCGCGGCTTCATTCGAAAAAGGAACGTGGAATATCCCGCCGATCTTCGCTGTGCTTCAGCGCGACGGAGAGATAACTGAAAAGGAAATGTTCTCAACTTTCAATATGGGCATCGGGATGATGATGTTCG
>CALDNM010000125.1 GCA_937915045.1 uncultured Clostridia bacterium | reverse complement strand
CGAGGTATTTACTTTTCAATCTACATTTAAATTATACAGGAAGCTCCTGTTTTATCAGATCCATCAACATAAGTCCTCTTGCGAACTTGCTGTCATTCTCGGGTTTAAGATCATATTTCTTCTGCAGATCGCTGCCCAGCTTTTCCATGTCGTCCTTCTCGCCGGAATAGAGTTCCATCTCTATCTCGGAAATCGGGGCACTGCCATTCGGCGTGGCTATTTCTCCTTCATCTATAGAGACCTCTACCAGACTGTCGCCGGTATCGGCTCTGAGCATGCGCCTTCGGAAGTTCACCTGCATGAGCGGTTCGAGTTTGCTGTCACCGATCATATCAAAGAGCTCTTCACCTATCTCGCTCTCTCGGAATATACCTGGATCGGGTTTTATATCGTCTCTCCAGTTTCCGAGCGTAGCGTTGAATTCCTCGCGTATATGAAGCGGCCCTTCACTCTTTCCGTTCCACTTTAGAGTGGCGACGGCTCGGTCTCCTTCTCTTCGGATCCGATACGCGATGTCGTTTTTAAGCAGGACGTGATCCTCTGTGTCGAAATATGTTCCTTCGAACATTTCCTTCCGCGGTTCCTCGCCTGCCCTCTTTGCCATCGTTTTGAGCTTTCTGTCGTTCCATATGGAGTCAGCTGTCCTGCCGTCCGCGACGGCATACTTAAGTTCTATTTCCATAGTCTACCTTCTCTTTACACATGAATATCAGTATTTTAACACTTAATCGCTCAAAATACAATAAAAAAGGCGCTCCGGTCAGGCATCGCCGAAGCGCCATGTTTCACGCTATTTGCTTTCCTTCAGGACTTCTGCCACGAATTTCCATACTCTCTGGACAGAAGGTATATTAAGCTTCTCCCCCGATGTATGTACATCTTCCATGTCAGGTCCTATCGAGACTGCGTCAAGCCCGTCTATCTTGCTCGCGAAGAGCCCGCACTCGAGTCCCGCGTGGATAGCTTCTATGACAGGTTCGCTGCCGTACTGCTTCTCGTATACTTCGACGCATGTCTTCCTGAACGCCGAATCCTCAACGAATTCCCAGCCCGGATAGTCTCCTGTGAACTCCATGTGTCCGCCGAATGTCTCTGTGAGAGATGTCAGTTTGTCCATGAGAGCGTTCTTCTCGCTCGCTACAGAACTTCTCACCGATGAAGAAGCTTCGAGCTGATCCGCGCCAAGCTCGAGTATCCCGAGGTTCAGCGATGTCTCTACGAGGCCGTCTATATCCATGCTCATCCTCTGCACGCCCTGAGGGCTGTTCATAAGAAATGTGATGATGTCACGCGTACTCTTTCCAGTAACGGCTTCGACATTTTTCTTTCCGCCATTGCTGCATGAAACAGTCACTCCCGGGTCGCTCGTCTTGAACTCATGCGCGAAGTCTTTTCCGCATTCTTCGGCGATCTTCTCGATGACCTTGCAGTCTTTGTCCGCGACGACTATCTCTGCCGCGCAGTCCTTTGTGATCGCGTTGTCTTTAGCTCCGCCTTCAAGTGAAAGTATCCTGAAGTCTGCCTCGCACGCCGCGCGATAGAGCAGCCTGCCCATGAGTATGCTCGCGTTTCCGCGTTCTTTCGCGATCATCTGACCGGAATGTCCTCCGAGTAGGCCTCCGATCTTCAGTTCATATATATTCCCTTCAGCATTTTCTCTTGTCACCGGAACGATGCAGCGCGCTGTCACACCGCCCGCGCACGATATAGTGAATATGCCTTCGTCTTCCGAATCTATATTCAGGAACTTTTTCGCGGTAAGCTTCGATGTGTCGATAACCTGCGCTCCGAGCATACCTATCTCTTCATCGACGGTGAATACCGCTTCGATCCTTGGATGCTGCATGTCGTCTGAAGCCAGGACAGCGAGTGCCATAGCGACAGCGATCCCGTCATCTCCGCCGAGCGTAGTACCATCAGCACGAAGCCAGTCTCCGTCAACTACAGGAGTAGCTCCTTCTTTGCTGAAGTCGATCTCTTTGCCCGGATCCTTTTCGCATACCATATCGATGTGTCCCTGGATTATAACAGGGGCAGCATTCTCATAGCCTGCTGTTGCTTCTTTGATGATAATGACATTGTTTGTATCATCCTGGTAATGTTCGAGGCCTTGTTTCTCCGCGAACGCGACAAGATAGTCGCTGATTTTTTTCGTATTCCTTGAACCATGCGGAATACTGCAGATGTCTTCGAAATACCCGAAGACTTGTTTTGGTTCCAGATTTTCCAAACTCATTGATTTTCTCCTTCTTTATGTTATAGATAAATACATTTTCACACGTATGCAATTATATCACATCCCGTTTTCATTGCAATGTTTTCATTAAATAGG
>CALDNM010000124.1 GCA_937915045.1 uncultured Clostridia bacterium | reverse complement strand
TGCTGGCACGAAGGTGTCCTGTGAAAATGGGATTCATCGGGCAGCAGGATACGTTCGGAGAATCGGGATCGCCTGATGAACTCCTGAAAAAATACGGGATGACAGCGGACGACATAACATCAAAAGCTCTCGAACTTCTGAAGAAATAGTGATTGACATATATTTACAATTAGGTTAATATTGAATTGTAATATATTGGAAATTATTCCTGGCGCTTTTTTCTATTGACTGGAAGTTGATTTTGCGTTATCATATGGAATAAGAACAAATGTTCACATACTATACGGAGGTAAACATGGGAGTTAATAAAGACGATAAAGAAAAAGCTTTGGAAGAGGCTCTGAATCATATCAATAAGCAATACGGAAAAGGCGCGATCATGAGGCTCGGAGATGACGCTCTCATCGGCAGCGTACAGGCTATCTCGACGGGGTCGATCAGTCTTGATATCGCGACAGGCATAGGTGGTATACCTAAAGGCAGGATCATCGAAGTCTATGGGCCTGAATCGTCCGGAAAGACAACACTGACGCTCCATATGATAGCTGAAGCTCAGAAGGCAGGAGGAAAGGCGGCATTTATCGACGCTGAGCACGCGCTCGACGCTGAATACGCGAAGAACCTCGGAGTCAATATAGATGATCTTCTGGTCTCGCAGCCTGATACAGGTGAGCAGGCACTCGAGATATGTGAGATGCTTGTCAGGAGCGGGGCGCTCGATATCGTCGTTATAGACTCTGTAGCAGCACTTGTTCCGAAAAGTGAGATATCCGGAGAAATGGGAGATACCCATGTCGGACTTCTCGCAAGGCTCATGTCACAGGCGATGAGAAAGCTTGCCGGCGCTATCAATAAATCGAATACGGCGGTAGTGTTCATCAACCAGCTGCGTGAAAAGGTCGGCGTGATCTATGGGAATCCTGAAGTCACGACCGGAGGCCGCGCGCTCAAGTTCTATTCTTCTATGCGTATAGATGTCAGAAGGATAGAAACACTGAAGCAGGGCGATCAGATGATAGGAAACAGAACGAGGGCCAAGATCGTTAAGAACAAAGTTGCTCCTCCTTTCAAGACTGCTGAGTTCGACATCATGTACGGACAGGGCATATCCAAGGAAGGCGATGTACTCGACTGCTCGGCCGCGCAGGGATTCATAGATAAGGCTGGGTCATGGTACAGTTATGAAAACGAGAGGATCGGTCAGGGCAGGGAGAATGCCAAGCAGTTCCTGCGTGATAATCCTGATATACTCGATAAGCTTGAGGGAAAACTTCTTGATCAGCTTCACCAGGATGATGCTGAAGATCAGAAAGAAGATACTCCAAAGGTCAAAACAGATGAAGACGGAGTCGTTATCGAAGAAAAATAAACTAGAATGATAAGACATACTGACAGCGGTCCACGGGAAAGGGGCCGCTGTCTTTATTTAGAATTCGGACGATACTTTGATAGACAAAATAAATTCAATCATTAAAATATTTTAATATCGTTGAATTATCATACAGCAAAAAATATAATAATTGAATTCTCTTCCTACATGATATAAACTAAATATAAATATTGATTTCGCATAAAAAGAGCATTGAAAAAGTACAGGAGGATATTTTCATGGATTCAAAACTGTAGATATTAGAGGAAAATGGCTGCGATATTACAGGCTCACTTCCGCGCTTTGTTGATGATGAAGAATTCATGCTCTCGTGTATCGAGCAGGTCCTTGATGATGATGGATTCGAAGATCTCGGTGCTTCTCTTGAAGCCGGAGAAACAGGCGTAGCGTTCGACTGCGCTCATTCTCTAAAAGGCATAACAGCCAATACGGGGCTGTTACCGCTTTGTGATATCGTGGTGGAGATAGTTGAACCACTTCGCGCGGGAGATCCTGAAGGACTGATGCCGATATATGAAAAACTCCTTTCCAAAAGGGATAAGATCAAAAGTATGCTGAAGTAAAAGAAAAAGCATAGTGAAATACAAAAAGATCAGGCTGATCATAGAAACATGTACAGGCCCTCGAAAGAGGGCTTTTCCATTGTAAAACGCTTGACTGCGGCATCTTCGTGTGATAATATATTTATCCGTAAGCCGCACAGAACAGGCTGATGTAAAGTTCTTGAGTGAACTGCCTGTGATGGCGAGACTGGCATGAGGAGGAATAAAACATGTATGCAGTTATTGAGACCGGCGGAAAGCAGTATAAAGTCACAGAAGGTGACGTTATCACTGTTGAAAAATTAAAGTCAGAGGCCGGTGACAAAGTTGTCTTCGACAAGGTATTATTCATGGGCGAAGGCGCGGACGCGCAGGTAGGAACACCTTACCTCGATTCCGCAAAAGTATTTGGAGAAGTCGTTGAAAACGGCAAGGGCAAGAAAGTCATCATCTTCAAATATAAATCAAAGAAAGATTACAGAAAGAAGCAGGGACACAGACAGCCTTATACGATGGTCGAGATCACCGGAGTAGGCGAGGACAAGCCAAAGAAGGCTAAGCCTGCTGAAGAGAAGAAAGAAGAAGCAGCTCCTGAAACTGAAGCGAAAGCTGATGTAAAGGCAGAGGCGGCCGAAGAACCGGCAGTCGAAAAAGCTGAACCTGAGAAGAAAGCTCCTTCACTCAAATCGATGAAGAAGGATGAGCTCATTGCTTATGCTCAGGAAAACAACATAGAAATCGATCCTAAATCGACGAAGGCTGTCATTATGGAAGCCATCGAAGAAGGACTCAAGTAGGACCGCAGAAGGAGGTGCAGACATGTCAAGTAAAAAAGGAGTAGGAAGTTCCAAGAACGGCCGCGACAGTGAGTCGAAAAGGCTTGGAGTCAAAACCGGCGACGGACAGTATGTCAGCGCAGGAAGCATCATTGTAAGACAGAGAGGGACTAAGATCCATCCGGGAAACAATGTAGGCAAAGGCGGCGACGATACATTATTCGCGAAGATCGACGGAGCAGTCAGGTTCGAGAATAAAGGCAAAACAAGAAAACAGGTAAGCGTTTATAAGAAAGAAGCTTAAGAAACCTGCCGGGTCCCTATGGTCATAGGGACCCGTTTTTTAAAGTTATCTGGTCTAAATGGAGTCAGTATGTTTGTAGATAAGGCAAGAATATATATAACATCGGGCAAGGGCGGCAACGGAGCAGTATCGTTCCGGCGTGAGCCTTTTGTTCCCGAAGGCGGTCCTGACGGAGGAGACGGCGGAAAAGGCGGAGATATCATCTTTCAGGCCGACAGGAACCTTCGCACGCTGATGGATTTCAAATATAAAAAGAAGTACAAGGCTGAAAATGGCCAGAACGGCATGAAGAAGCAGATGTTCGGCAAGAAAGGCCAGGATCTGGTCATCAAAGTTCCGCCGGGGACGATGATCACAGACGAGGAGACAGGTCTTCTCATGAAAGACCTCATAGAGGACGGTGATTCTTTTGTTGCGGTCAAAGGCGGCAAAGGCGGCAAGGGCAATGTCCACTTCAAAAATTCAGTGCGGCAGGCGCCAAATTTCGGAGAAGCCGGCGGAGAAGCGGAAGAAAGAGCTGTCGTACTTGAACTCAAACTCATTGCCGATGTCGGACTAGTAGGATTCCCAAACGTAGGAAAATCTACATTACTGTCGGTATGCAGTTCGGCAAAACCAAAAATAGCGAATTACCACTTTACTACGATCGCTCCAAATCTCGGTGTAGTAAGTGTACATGATACGAGTTTCGTCATGGCTGATATCGCGGGCATTATCGAAGGCGCGAGTCAGGGAGCCGGGATGGGATTCCAGTTTCTGAAACATATTGAGAGAACGAAGGTCATAATCCACATCGTGGATGTGTCGGGCAGCGAAGGACGCGATCCGAAAGAAGATTTCGACAAGATCAACGCGGAGCTTGCCGCTTATAGTGACAGATTAGCGAAAAAGCCGCAGATAGTCGCGGCGAATAAGATCGACATCATAGACACAGACAGTCCGCAGTATATCGAGTTCAAAGAATATGTGGAAGCGAAAGGTTACCGCGTGTTCCCGATGTCAGCGCCTATAGACATGGGTGTGAAAGAGGTCGTGAACGAGGCAGCCAGGATGCTCGCGGAAGTTTCAGAGAATAAAGAAGATGAGCCGGTAGAGATGTTCGATTTCGACCGCGGCGATGAGGATCCGGATTACAGGAAGGTCTTCTGCGCGTACGACGAAGAGGACGATGTATTCGAACTCAAAGGCAGCCAGCTCAAAAAGATATTCAGTTCGACGAATTTCAATGACATGGGATCTCTCAGATATCTATATAAATATATCGAAAAGAGCGGCGCGATAAAGACGCTCATCTCTATGGGTATGGAAGAAGGAGACACCGTCAGGATCGAAGATTTCGAATTCGAATACATTGACGAATTTTAAATGATGCAGGCAGCAGAGGGATAAAATGGAAGCTTCAAAGATTTTAACTAGACAGGAATGTCTCGATATGCTTAAAGAATACGGAACGCCTCCGCATGTCATCAGGCACTGCGAAGGTGTTGCTGAAGTGGCGACCAGAGTCGGAAAGGCGCTGAACGATCACGGATACAACCTTGATATAGGGCTGATAGAAGACGCTGGGCTGCTCCACGATATGGCCAGGGTGAAGGATGAACACTGGAATGCCGCCGCGGATTATCTCCGTGAAAGAGGATACACGGCACAGGCTGATATCATAAAGCAGCACATGTTCTATAATCCTTTTTCGCCTGTCGATAAAATCACGGAAACAGATCTTGTATGTCTCGGTGACAGACTCGTCAAAGAAGGAGATTATGTCGGTACGCGGGAGCGCATGGATTATATCATCAAAAAAGCAAAGAGGCGTCATGATGAAACGGCCGTAACTCGTATAATGGAAAAACAGGATGATCAGAAACGTTTTATCAACGATATTGAAAGCGTTATTGGATGTACGATAGATGATCTTATGGGGGTGAATACCGGAACATGAACCTTGACAGATTATTGAAGAAGGTCGAAAAACCGGCCAGATATATAGGCGGGGAAGTGAACTCTGCATTGAAGGACCCGAGAGAGGTATCTCTCAGGTTCGCTTTCGCGTTTCCTGATCTTTATGAGATAGGCATGTCATATATGGGCATGCAGATACTATACAATATCCTGAACAGCCATGAAGATTTTTTCTGCGAAAGAGTTTTCGCGCCGGGTCTGGATATGGAGGAAGCGATGCGGGAAGAAGGCTTTCCGCTTTTTACTCTTGAAACTAAAACACCGGTGCGTGATTTCGATATCGTTGGGTTCACGCTGCAGTACGAGATGTCTTTCACGAACATACTGAACATGCTCGACCTTTCCGGTATACCACTCAAGAGAACTGAAAGAGAAGCTTCCGATGAAGAGTATCCGCTTATAGTGGCTGGAGGGCCTTGCGCTTTCAATCCTGAACCACTGGCGGATTTCATAGATCTTTTCATGATAGGCGACGGAGAGAAACTTCTTCCCGCGATATGCCGTCTTTATGAAGAAAATAAAAACGCATCTAAAGAAGAGTTCCTGCAGCTTGCCTGCAGACTTCCAGGAGTATATGTACCATCGTTCTACAGACCACAGTACAAAGAGGATGGAACGATCAAAGGTTTCAAAAAGCTTTACTCGAAGGCACCGGACAGAGTCGTGAAATGTATCGAAAGCGATATAGATGATCTGCCTCTTCCTGAAAAACCTATTGTGCCGTTCATAGAGACTGTCCACGACAGGGTGGTAGTCGAGACATTCAGGGGCTGCACGAGAGGCTGCAGATTCTGTCAGGCGGGAATGATATACAGACCGGTACGTGAAAGGTCGACGGAAAAAATCGTTTCTTACGCGAAGAAACAACTGGAATCGACAGGGCATGAAGAATTGTCACTGCTGTCTCTCTCGACAAGCGATTATTCAAATTTTGAGCCGCTTGTGAATGAGCTGATGGAATACTGCTCTGACAAGAATATTTCTCTGTCTCTTCCAAGTCTGAGGCTCGATTCCTTTAGTTTTAAGGTCCTGAATGAGCTTCAGAAGACAAGGAAGTCAGGACTGACTTTCGCGCCTGAGGCGGGCACACAGAGGCTCAGAGACCGTATCAATAAAAACATTACTGAAGACGATATATACGGATCGATCGAGGAAGCGATAAAGCTCGGATGGAAGAAGATCAAGCTTTACTTCATGATAGGCCTGCCGGGAGAGACATATGAAGATCTCGATGGTATTGCTGAAATAGCGCGTCGTATCGTCGATGTGAATTACATGATAAACGGCAGGGCGGGAGGAAGATTCAGCGTGAACGTCAGCGTCTCGAATTTCGTTCCTAAGCCGCATACGCCGTTCCAGTGGGAACCGCAGGATACGTATGATGATTTCGTCGAGAAGCACAACTATCTCAGAGAGAAACTCAAGATGAAGAATGTGAATTTTTCGTATCATGACAGCCCGGTCAGCGTTATTGAAGCAGTAATAGCGAGAGGTGACCGAAAGGTCGGAAAGCTTCTTCTCGACGCTTGGAAAAACGGATGTGAATTTGACGGCTGGAGTGAGAAATTCGACATAGAAAAATGGGAAAAAGCGTATGGATCATCGGGCGTGACACCTGAATTCTACGCGGAAAGACGCAGAAATTACAACGAGATACTTCCGTGGGACATCATAGATCCAGGGATCTCGAAGTTGTATCTCATGACCGAAGATCAGCTCACTACTACGACGGGAGACTGTCGTGATACATGCAATGGCTGCGGAGTAAATAAATATACCGAATGTCCGAACATGGGGATAAATGGGAGAAAAGAGGAGCAGTAAGCGATGCCGAGATATGTTATTACATTTTCAAAACAAGGACTTATAAAATACACTTCACATCTCGATATGGTGAGGCTGTTCAAACGCGCTTTCAATCGCAGCGGGATATATCTCGAGTATTCGAACGGATTCAATCCTCATCCTAAAATGGTATTCGCGCAGCCTCTGGCATTAGGATATACGTCGGAAGGCGAGCTTTTGGAGTTCGATACGAGAGATGAGTATGATGCTGATGATATAAGGAATATGGTCAATAAGAATATGCCGTCAGGTATCAGGGTCCTTCGCTGCGTTCCGATCGAAAAAGAAAAAAAATCTCTTGCGGCAAAATGCTGCGCGGCGGAATACAGGATCACTGTACCGCTGCCGGAGGGTCATGAAACTCCTGAAAACGCGCTTAGAGAGAGATTCTTAGCGCAGTCGGAAATAACGGCTTTGAAAAAAGAAAAAAAGACCGGAGAAATGAAGCCTGTAGATATAAAAAGCGGGATCAGATCTCTGGAGATCAAAATAGTAGACAATAAAATATTATTGACGGCAATTCTGGACGCCGGCAGCAGTTCAAATATATCACCGGAACTGCTTCTAAACTCTTTTACGAATTTTATTGGTTTGACGATCGAACGTGAAACTGTTGAAATTTCAAGATTACAAATTTTTATGTAAATAATTTACAATTATCTCATTGACAAATATCTGGCTGAAATGTAAAATATAGGAAATACATTTCGGGAGGTATTTTCATGAAAAAATATTTTACAAAAGAGTATTTTCTCGCTAATAAAAAAAAGATCATGAAAGTTGGAATAATGACCGCGGTCATTGTGACAGCTTTTCTTGTTTTTGTCTTAGGCGGGGGAAAGAGCGATATGATATCTTTCGACAAAAACGGGACGGCGGCATCCGAGAGCGCGGAGACTGCTTCCGATGAGGACCAGGGTATAGTCATTGCCGATGTATCAGGGGCGGTCAATGATCCAAAAGTTGTTGAACTGAAGAAAGGCAGCAGAGTATGCGACGCGATCGATGAGGCAGGCGGTTTCTCAGAGACAGCCGATATCACTGATATCAACAGGGCGGCAGTGGTCAAAGACGGAGATAAGATATTTATCCCGGAAAAGGGTTCAGGTCAGAACAGTTCTGCAGGTAATGCCTCTGAAGGTTCAGCCGGTTCCTCGTCTTCCGGATCCGGGATATCCAACGGAAAAGTGAACATCAACACTGCAAGTTCCACTGAACTGCAGACTTTGACGGGAGTAGGACCGGCGATAGCCGGGAAGATAATATCGTACAGAGAGCAGAACGGCCGTTTTTCAAGGCCGGAAGATATCAAAAATGTGAGCGGTATAGGCGATAAGACATTTGAGAAAATGAAAGATGACATTTCAACATAATTTTGCTTACAGAAAGGATAAGAAGATGTTTATTAACAAGATGATGCTGAAAAAGACAGCAGCTGTCACAGCTGTTTCGATTTTTGCGCTGGGGGCAGTTTTAGCTGTTCCGGCTCAGGTATCGGCATCTATTGATGTATCGGCTGCTGTACCAGTCAAAAACAGTGCCGCGTTCAAGACAAACAATGGAATATACAGTTCATGGGATGCGCCTGTCGCTGACGCGATACCGCATGAATACGCGAACAAACTCACAGAAACACCGTCTACACAGTATATTGTGAGAGGGACGGCGACAAACAGTCATTACAACAAAGCTGGAGAGTCTATAGGCGTCACAAACTCGGTATCTACCGTATTTGATGAAAAAGCACTGGCCTCGACTGCGGGGATAACGATCACCAATCTGAAATATTATAATGCTGCGGCCGGGACATTTGATATGGTCGATGAAACTATAATGCTGGATCTGTGCAAGAAATCCGACACTAACACAAGAACTGATAAAATGAGGCTTGCCGCTATAAGACATACGCCGGCTCCGAGCATCACTCTATGGGGGTGCAGTTCTTTGAGGGCGTCTTTATCGTTTCGAAAAGCCGGCACGGATGTCGTGTATCCAGTCAAGACGAACATAACGATGTCAGGGATACAGCCGTCATCGGGATGTATCGTGAGTTCGAAGTACAGAGACTGTGTGATGAAAAATCAGATAGTTTCAGCTGATTCGAAGCTTGACTATTTCAGAAACAGCAATGAAGAAGACGTTTATTATAATTCCGGGACAGGGACAACTTACAATGGCGATGCAGCGACTTCGTTCCAGTACGTATTTTCGGCAGGGGATATGTATATGTATCTTTTTGACAATGGCGGCGCAGTCATAGATGATTCGACTGAGCCATGGGAAAAAGCCACGAGTTTTACGGAAAACAGATACAATATGGCATCGTCTGAGATACAGACGCCAACACTTACAGTGTCTGACAAAGATGAGTTCGACGCGACATCCAATACCTTTGATGCGGATGATGAGACCATGATATTCTGGACAGGCGAGTTTGTTAATGGCGGCATAGGGTCCGGCTCGTATTTCAAATCATTCGGCCTGGATCTTGATCTTCCTGCTTACCTCAAAGCCGACAAGATCGTTGTGCTGAGAGATGGAGTGGACATAACGAATAAATTCGATGTATCCAATGTATCGAATAAGATCACGGCCTCAGCGAAAAAATCTTTTATCTCGGGAAGTGAATTTTACAGGAACGACGGGAGCAGATATGTTCTGACTGTGACGGCAAGCCGCGCGCAGCATAACAAGAGCAAAGTCACTACCGGCATAGTAAGATCGTCGGTCAGCTTCGACACCAACGGTTCAGCTTTCATTAATGGAAAACAATACAAAGCACCGAAAGTGACAACAAAAGCATTCTATTCAAAGCTGGATACTTCCGGATCTGCTGATGATAAAACCGATGCCGGGAATACGGGAAGCGCAGGCAATACGAACAATGGCAGCAGTATCGATAAAGACAGCGGCGTGAACGGAGGTACAGATAAACTCGATCCGTCGAAAGCGGACGAAAAAGACGGCGCGTCTTCAGACAGCGCGCTTAAAAAGAAAGCTGAAGAAAAAGTCGCGGCACGCGCCGCGAGTGCCTCTTCACCTCAGACCGGAGATCCGATAGAGGGTACGAAGGCAGCGGTCCTTGTTTTTCTCTTTGCTCTCGTTACGATGACTCTTATTATGGGAGAAGCTCGTTTTGAGAAATCGCAGAGAAAATAATATATAAATATCTGAAAACAGCGGGGTGACGAGCTCCGCTGTTATTTTTTTTCAATAAGGGGTATACTATTCAAAGCAAGTTTAAAGTGAAAAGAGGACTGTCAAATATGATATCAAAAGAAAAAGTGGCGCGTATAAATGAACTCGCTGCTAAGGCAAAGGGCGAAGGGCTTACTCCTGAAGAGACCGAAGAACGTGCATTACTAAGGAAAGAGTACATCGCGGCGATACGTGAAAACGTCAAGGCTCAGCTTGATAATGTGCGTTTTGTCGATGAAGTTGAGGAAGAAGAAAGCATTGTCATAGAAGAAGAGAAATAAATTTATGATTTACAAGGATTATTTGTTTGAATCCTTGTTTTTCTTGGTATAAACAGATAGTAAAATAATATGACAAGGAGAAGTTCTATGAGACAAGTATATTTGGATTATTCGGCGACAACGCCGGTAAAAAAGGAAGTCGTTGATGAGATGCTTCCTTATTTCAGTGAAAAATTTGGAAATCCTTCAAGCCTTTATGACCTGGGACAGGAAGCTGCTGCCGGAGTTGCCAAGGCAAGAGGAAGGGTCGCCCATCTTATCGGCGCGGATCCGGCTGAAGTATTTTTTACTTCATGCGGTTCAGAAGCGGATAACTGGACATTTTTCGGCGTGACGGACGCGCAGAGCGCGAAGGGGAAACACGTCATCACAAGTGAGATCGAGCATCACGCGATCCTTCATTCGGGAGAATATCTCGCGAAGAGGGGCGTCGATGTCACGTATCTTCCTGTAGATCATGAAGGAAGAGTACATCCGGAAGATCTCGAAAAAGCGATCAGGCCTGATACAGTTCTTGTATCGATCATGCTCGTGAACAACGAAGTCGGAACAGTACAGCCTATCAAAGAACTCGCGGCTGTCGCGCATAAGCACGGTATCACATTCCATTCGGATGCTGTACAGGGTCTTGGAAATGTTCCTATCGATGTCAACGATATGGGAGTCGATCTCATGTCATTTTCATCACATAAGATATATGGGCCTAAGGGTGTTGGCGCTCTGTACATCAGGAAGGGCACCAAGATCTCGAATTACCTTCACGGCGGAGCTCAGGAAAGTTCAAGACGCGCGGGGACAGAGAATACAGCAGGTATCGTAGGATTCGGAAAAGCGGCTGAACTCGCGGAGCAGAATCTTGACGATCACATAAAGAAAGTTTCAGGGCTGCGTGATTATTTCATCGAGCAGGTCAAGAAAAACATACCTGATGTCATCGTGAACGGCACTATGGAAGGCAGACACCCGGGCAACGCGAACATCACATTCAAATATATAGAAGGTGAATCGATACTCATCCTTCTCAACGAAAAAGGCATTTCTATTTCGACAGGGTCAGCATGCTCTTCGAAATCACTTGCTCCTTCACACGTACTGACGGCGCTGGGCATCCCTGTGGAGCTGATCCACGGAAGCATCAGATTCACTGTCGGTGACTTCACTACGAAGGAAGACCTCGACTATACGATCGAATGTCTGACAGAGATAGTTAAGCACCTGCGTGAAATATCGTCGGTCAATGAAAAGAAAGGTTGGTAACTGATCATGGCAATGTACAATGATAAAGTAATGGATTATTTCCTTCACCCGCATAATGTTGGAGAGATAGAAAATCCGGATGGAATTGGAGTATATGGCAGTCCGGTCTGCGGAGATATGATGCAGATCACGATATCCGTCGATAAAGAAAAAGATGTGATAACAGACGCTAAATTCAAGACCTTCGGATGCGGCAGCGCTATTGCAAGTTCGAGTATGGCTACGGACATGATCATCGGAAAGACGATCGATGAGGCTCTGGATATATCGAACAAGCAGATCGTTGACGAACTGGGCGGTCTTCCGGCTATAAAGATCCACTGTTCTGTTCTCGCGGATCACGCTATCAAATCAGCGATATATGATTACGCTCAGAAGAACGGAAAGACATATAAAGGTCTTGAAGGATTCGATCCGGATGATGACAAAGATGAAGCTCCTGACGAAGATGAAAAAACACAGATCTAGATACAGTTATCCAATATACAGATCTTAAAAAATAATAGAGATTCGTGAAGCAGGGCAATTGCCCTGCTTCTTGAATAGTGATATACTATTTTGGTTAATTGTACTTTAGGAGGAAAAAACCAAATGGAAAAATTAGGCGTAAATAAAATAAGGGAAATGTTTCTTTCATTCTATGAATCCAAAGACCATTACAGACTGAAAAGCTTTCCGCTGATACCTCAGCACGACAAGAGCCTGCTGATAATCAATTCAGGGATGGCTCCGATGAAGCCGTGGTTCGCGGGGATCGAGACGCCGCCTTCAAAGAGGGTCACAACGTGCCAGAAATGCGTCAGGACGGATGATATCGAGAATGTAGGTATAACTGACCGTCACGGCACTTTTTTCGAAATGATGGGCGATTTTTCGTTTGGCGATTACTTTAAAAAAGAAGCGATAGCGTGGGCGTATGAATTCTGCAGTGACTGGCTCAAACTTCCTATGGAGAAAGTCTGGGCGACAGTATATCTTGAAGATGATGAAGCTCTCGACCTTTGGGTCAAGACGGGAATACCGGCAGAACGTATCGTAAAGCTAGGGAAAGAAGACAATTTCTGGGAGATCGGTACAGGTCCGTGCGGACCGTGTTCGGAGCTTTACTTCGACAGAGGTGAGGAATACGGATGCGGGAAACCTGACTGCAAGCCGGGGTGCGACTGCGACAGATACATAGAATTCTGGAATCTCGTATTCACACAGTTCGACGCTCAGGAAGACGGAAGCTATGAGCCTCTCGCGCATCCGAATATTGATACAGGTATGGGTCTCGAAAGAATGGCATGTGTCATGCAGGAGACAAATTCGATTTTCGATGTCGATACGATACAGGCTGTGATCAGAAAAGTCGAAAGCATCACGGGAGCTAAGTATCAGGACAGCAAGAGCCCTGCTGATACATCCATTAGGATCATCACGGATCATATTCGTTCAGCTACATTCATGATAAGCGACAACATCATGCCTTCAAATGAGGGCAGGGGATATGTACTGAGAAGACTGCTCAGAAGAGCCGCCAGACATGGCCGCAAACTGGGAATGGAGGAAGCTTTCCTTTCGCAGCTGGTAGATGTCGTAGTAGATACCTCCGCGGGAGCGTATCCGGAACTCGAAGAGAAACGTATCTTTATCAGAAAGATCGTAGATGCTGAAGAAGAGAAGTTCGACGCTACGCTTGAGCAGGGCATGGAGCTCATCGATGGTTTCATGAGCGAGATGAAAGCGGCCGGGAAGACTGTTTTAGACGGAGAGAAAGCGTTCAGACTTCATGATACGTTCGGATTCCCAATAGATATAACAAAAGAGATCGTTACTGAAAACGGATTCACTCTCGACGAAAAGGGTTTTGAAGAGAGGATGGAAGAACAGAAAAATATGGGCAAGGCAGTCGCTGCTGAGTCTGATGAAGCATGGAAAGAGAATTCCCTCGACTATCTGTTTGAAGGAAAGACTAAGTTCACCGGATATGAAAATGTCCAGGGGAAGGGAACGGTCAAGGCACTGTTCTGGGATCAGTCCGCGCTCAAATCTCTCAAAGAAGGGGAGAGGGGACGCATAATACTCGACGAGACACCTTTCTACGCGCAGAGCGGCGGACAGGAGGCCGATCAGGG
>CALDNM010000123.1 GCA_937915045.1 uncultured Clostridia bacterium | reverse complement strand
TCTGGACAGTGATGGCGATCGTATTCGCCGCCTACGTGCTGCGAGCGTTCCTTACATATATAATAGCGTACTGGGGACACACCTTCGGCATCTACGTCGAAGCCGACATCCGCCGCGACCTGTTCACACACATACAGGAACTCAGCTTTGGTTACTTCGACAGCAACCGCACCGGCCAGCTGATGAGCAGACTCACAGCCGACCTCTTCGACATCACAGAGCTCGCGCACCACGGCCCTGAAGACATCTTCATCTCCGCCGTCACCATCGTCGGGTCGCTGATCATCATGTTCACCATCCAGTGGAGACTGGCGCTCGTCATCGCGTGCATCCTGCCGATTTCGTTCTTCGTCGTATGGCGCTGCCGCCGCTCGATGGGTGAAGCATCCGTCAAAGTCAAGCAGAAAACCGCGTCGATCAACGCCGATATCGAGTCGGGGCTTTCCGGCATCAAGGTCGCTAAAGCGTTCGGCAACGAGAGCGAAGAGCTCGATAAATTCGACACATCGAACGACAACTTTAAGAATTCAAAGAGACAGTTCCACAAGGCGATGGGAAGGTTCAATGCAGTAATGGAGTTTTTCCTCTGCGTGCTTTCTCTCGCTGTGATAGCGGTCGGCGGCGCGCTCATAATGAACGGACACCTGAACACCATCGACCTCATCACGTTCAGTCTGTACATTACTACATTCGTGAATCCCGTGAGAAAACTCGCCAATTTCGCTGAACTTTTCGCGAACGGCACGGCGGGCCTCCACAGATTCGCTGACCTCATGCGCACAGATCCGTCACTCGTCGACTCACCTGACGCCGAGGATCTTAAAGATGTCAAAGGCGCGATCGATATAAGCGGCGTGCGCTTCGCGTATCCGGCAGGACCTGAAGTGCTGCACGGCATCGATCTCGATATAAAAAAAGGAGAGACAGTCGCGCTCGTCGGAGCCTCCGGCAGCGGCAAGTCGACGCTATGCCAGCTGATCCCGCGTTTCTATGACGTGTCCGGCGGAGCTATCCGCATCGATGGACATGACGTGAGAGACGTGACGCAGGAATCACTTCACCGCAGCATCGGCGTGGTGCAGCAGGAAGTATTTCTTTTCGCCGAAAGCATCATGGAAAATATACGTTACGGCCGCCCGGACGCGACGGACTATGAAGTCGCCCACGCCGCCAAACTCGCCGAGATCTACGACGACATAGTCGAGATGCCGGAAAGCTTCAGCACGAACGTCGGCGAGAGAGGCGCGCTCCTTTCCGGAGGTCAGCAGCAGAGGATCGCGATCAGCCGCATCTTCCTGAAAAACCCGCCCGTGCTCGTACTCGACGAAGCCACATCGGCGCTCGATACTGTTACTGAAGCGAGGATCCAGGAGACGTTCGACAAACTGACCGTCGGCAGGACAACCATAATAATCGCGCACAGACTTTCCACCGTCCGCAATGCCGACAGGATAGCCGTCATGGACGCGGGCAGGATAGTCGAGCTCGGCACGCACGAAGAGCTCATGAAAAAAGACGGCGAATACGCCGCCCTTGTCCGTACACAGGAAATAGACAAATAGTCTCTTAGAATCCGGTCACGATCAGCGCGACATTCAGTCCCGCCACGATGACCGCGATCACCCAGAGAACGATCTTGTCGCCGAGAGAGTTCGCGTACTTGCCCATTACTTTTTTCGACGACGTCAGATATATCTGCGTGAATATCGTGATCGGAAGCTGCATGCTCAGCAGCATCTGCGAGTAGATCAGTCCCTTGAACGGATCTTTTATGAACAGTATTATAAGGAACGCCGGGATCATCGTCACCAGCACGCCCCATTTCGAGTGACTGTCTTTGATGTCGTAAGGCTCTTTGAATATCCCCGCGAATATCGAGCCGCCCGCCATGCCGGCAGTAATGGTCGATGCCACTCCGGCGAACAGAAGCGCGAGCGCGAAAATTATCGATGCCGCGTTCCCGAGAAGAGGCTTCAGCACCTCGCCCGCCTGGACAAGATCCGTTACTACTTTTCCTTTATCGAAAAATGTCGCAGCCGCGACAAGTATCATCGCCGAGTTTATCGCCCATCCAATGATCATCGAAAGAAGAGTATCGCCGAACTCGTATTTGAGCTGTTTCTGTATGACGGCTTCGTCCTCGAGATTCCACTGCCTGCTCTGTATGACTTCAGAATGCAGGAACAGATTGTGCGGCATCACTACAGCGCCGAGGACGCTCATGATGATCGCCATCGATCCGGCCGGGAACGCCGGCGCCACCCATCCCTTCGCGGCCTCGGGCCAGCTGACCCCCGCGAAGATCACTTCTATCAGAAACGCGATCCCTATCAGAGATACGAATCCTATGATCACTTTTTCTATTTTTTTATACGCGTTTGTAAACTCAAAATACAGGACGAGGAGCGTCACGAGTGCCGCTCCGATCTTGATCGGAAGCCCAAAGAGCATCTCAAGAGCGATGCCGCCGCCGAGTATCTCGGCCATCGCAGTCGAGATCGCCGCGCCCACCGCCGAATACGATATGAGCCTCTTCAGGAAAGGGTTTTTCACATTCTCAGTCACAGACTCGGAAAGACATTTGCCTGTCGCGATGCCGAGGTGCGCCGCGTTGTGCTGCAGCACAATGAGCATGAACGTCGACAGCGTCACCATTCACAAAAGTTTGTATCCGTACTGCGAA
>CALDNM010000122.1 GCA_937915045.1 uncultured Clostridia bacterium | reverse complement strand
TTCTTCTATGCTCTTTCGAAGAAGAAGAACGTCATGATCACCGGAGATATAGGCTGCTATACTCTCGGCGCGGCTGCTCCGCTCAACGCGCTCCACACATGCATCTGCATGGGAGCTTCGATAAGTACAGGACACGGCGCTTCAGTGGCTCTGGACAGAGCTAATTCGGAAACAAAGGTAGTATCGGTATTAGGCGATTCGACTTTCTTCCACACAGGTGTAGAATCTCTGATCGGCGAAGTTTACAACAAGGGCACGAATGTCACATGCATCCTGGACAACAGGATCACAGGCATGACGGGACATCAGCAGAACCCTGGTTCGGGATTCACTCTGATGGGCGAGCCGGCGACTGAAGTCGACATCCCGGCGCTCTGCATGGCTATCGGTATGAAGAAAGAAAATATATATATCGTCAATCCTAATCATCTTGATGAGGTCAACAAGGCTCTGGACGAAGCTCTCGCTAAGGACGGGCCTACAGTGATCATCACGAAATGGCCTTGCCTCCTGAAGAAGTTCTCGGACGAGGATAAAGCGGCGTTCGATATGCCTACTACGAAGTGCACTATCAACCAGGAAAAATGCAAGAAGTGCAAGACATGCGTAGCTGTAGGATGCCCTGCTATTTATAGCGGCGACGAGATCACTATCGACAAGAACTCATGCGCGGGCTGCAAGGTCTGCATGCAGGTTTGCCCATTCGACGCAATTGAGGAGGTAAAATAATGAGTGACGTAAAGAATATATTACTTGTAGGTGTCGGCGGCCAGGGTACTATCCTCGCCAGCAAGATCCTTACAAACGGTTTGATAGAAGCGGGTTACGACGTGAAGATGTCGGAGATCCACGGAATGAGTCAGAGAGGCGGCAACGTTTCGACTCAGGTACGTTACGGCAAGAAGGTCTATTCTCCTATCGTGGGAAAAGGCGAAGCCGATGTCATCGTGGCGTTCGAGAAGATGGAAGCGCTGAGATGGATAGATTTCCTGAAGGACGACGGAAAGATGGTCATCAACGATTACGAGATCCCGTCAGTTCCTATCGCTCTGGGCGTTGCTAAGTATCCTGAGGATATCCTCGGCAAGCTCGACAAGGTAGCGGACATCACTGTCATCAAGGCTGCTGAGATAGCTGAAGGACTCGGAAATCCTAAGTGCATGAATGTCGTGCTCCTGGGCGCTCTGGTGAAAGCCATGAACGTTCCGGATGTCGACTGGGACGCGGCTGTCAAGAACAACGTCAAGAAGGGCTTCGAGGAGCTCAACCTGAAAGCGTTCAAGGCGGGCTACGAACTTTAAACAGAGATCCATTGTATCTACCAAAAGTAGAGAAAATAAGGAAGAGACGTTCATACGAGCGTCTCTTTCTTTTATCTAACAGTTTCCTGTATATACGTATTTCAGATATTCGCCGGCAAGGTCGGCCAAATGATAGACTGTCTCGGTCGGGGTCGGCTCGGCGTCCGGCATTTTGAACCGAGGGAAAAACTTCGAAATATGAAGAGGGATCTCATCATTGATCCCGCTCAGCCATTCAGCGATGCGCGTGATGTCGGCATCCTTGTCATTTTTGCCCGGTACGATCAGCGTAGTGACCTCGACGTGGCAGTGCTCCGCCGCGTACTCGATCGTCTCCATTACTGTATCGATATCGCCTCCGAGCCAGCGGTAATACTCATCGTCAGCGCCCTTCAGGTCGATATTCATCGCGTCGATATAAGGCATGAGCTCCTCGAGCGGGCCGCGGCAGATATACCCATTCGTGACCAGCACATTTTTCATATCATGCTCATGCGCGAGCTTCGCTGTATCCATCACATATTCATATCCGATCAGCGGCTCATTGTAAGTGAACGCGATCCCGAGATTCCCGTTCTCGCGCTGCTCATCAGCATAACGGACAAGCTCTTCGGGAGACACATATTCAGTCCTGATATCGTTTGCCCCCGCCTGCGAGATCTCGGAATTCTGGCAGAACGGGCAGGCGAGATTGCAGCCATAACTGCCAACCGAGAGTATCATATATCCGGGGCAGTAACGTCTCAGCGGTTTTTTCTCGATCGGATCGAGCGCGAGAGATGTCAGTTTGCCGTAATTCCCGCAGATGACTTTTCCGCCGCGGTTTTCTCTGGCCCGGCAGAAACCGGTCTCTCCTTCTTCTATTTCACAATGGCGCGGACATACCCCGCAGATCGCTTTTTTACTCATTATTTCCACCGTACTACTTTAAAACGCTCAAGGTCGACAGGCGTGTCCTCGCCTATTCCGGCTTTGGCTTTCGCTATTGAGATCTGCGCGTCGACAGTATCGACACCTTCGAGATCAGGGAGCAGCAGACCGCGGCTGCTGCCGCGCGTCACGATCACGCCGTACACTTTCGGATCGAGTTCGTCCTTTGAATCGATGTGCTCCGGAGTCGAGAGGATATCGACGCTGTAGACCAGATCGTCCAGCTCGTCCTCGCGGACAGCCGCGAACCTCGGATCCTCAGAGCACGCCGAGACAGCGTTCTGCATGATTTCCGAAACGAGATCTTCTGTCGTCGGCAGAAATGTTCCGATACATCCGCGCAGCGCGTCGAATTTATGCAGTGAAACGAACGCGCC
>CALDNM010000121.1 GCA_937915045.1 uncultured Clostridia bacterium | reverse complement strand
TGGTGGCGGATGCATCAACGATACAGTCATGCATATCGGTTCTCCGCGTATGCCTTTCGGAGGAGTCGGAGCGTCAGGCATGGGCTCTTATCACGGAAAGAAGAGCTTCGACACGTTCACGCATTACCGCAGTATTTTAAAGAGCTCGTCGATGATCGACGTGCCGCTGAGATATATGCCGTATGATGACGTGACGTACAAACTGCTTCGGATCATATTCAAGGGAAAATAGAAGAACACTGCTATATATAAGGAGTCAGAATGAAAATCAGAAAGAAAGCAGCATTAAAAATAGGAGCAGTGATCATGGCGGCGGCAGTATGCGCTGCGTACATACCGGCGGCCAGTGTTTCAGTACACGCGGGCGATACAAAGTCGAATGCCGAAGTAACGGCTGAGGGAAGGGCAAATGGCGATCCGCTTGCCGGCACAGGAGCGTACGCTTCTGACGCGTCGGGTTCATCATCGTCAGCTTCTTCATCTAAAACGACATCATCGATCACTTCGCAGTCAGTATCTACTCCGACAAAACCGTCACGGTTCGCAGGGTACAAGACTTACTGCGGGCCTGATATATCATATCATAACTCACCTTCATCTACGGCGCTTTCACAGAGTCAGTGGAACAAGATAAAGTCGGCGGGATATAAATTCGCGATCATAAGAGTCGCGTACAGATCGCTTTCTTCAAGTGGCTCTCTGAACACAGATTACGGATACGCCCTCAATATACAGCGCGCCCATGAGGCGGGCCTTAAGGTCGGCGTATATATCTATTCGCAGGCTCTGAGCACTAAAGAAGCGAAAGCTGAAGCTAATTATCTCATAAAACTGATCGAGCCTTACAGGACATATATCAATATGCCTGTAGTCATGGATTATGAATATGGATCGGGCAGGCTGACGAGTTCAAAGCCATCGAAGGCGACGAAGACAGCTGCTGTCCTGCAGTTTTTCAAAACTGTAAAAGCCGCGGGATATTCACCGATGCTGTACGCAAACAAGAGCTTCCTTGAAGGCAGCCTCACGATGTCGTCGATAGAGGGACAAGGCGATATCTGGCTCGCTCACTATACGACATCAGCCGCGGCGTCTTCTTATGCCGGAGCATACTCTTTCTGGCAATGGACGAGCACGGGAAAGATATCCGGAGTCTCGGGATCATTCGATCTCAACACCTGGTGCCGACAGGGCTTGAGCAGTCTTCGCGCGCTCACTTCTAACACGATGTCATGGAACAAGACAACGAACGCGAGCAAGTACACGCTTTACAGGACTGACACTTACACGGGGACATTCAAGTCGGTCGGAACTACCGCTTCCACATCGTACAAAAACACCGGGCTCACTTCGGGCAGGGAGTATTACTATAAACTGACCGCGACAGGCACGGCCGCGTCGGGTCTCAGTGCTGTCAGCAAGACGAGCAGCAAGACGAGCGGCTACGTGAGAGGATATACGAAGCCTGGATATACAAGGACGGCGAAGGTGAAGAGGGCGGCAAGTATCTGTTCAAGGCCGAACACTACCGAGAAAGTCAAGGCAGCGAAGGGCGCGAAGCTGAAAGTCTACTGCTGGACGAAGGACGGAGACAACGCGACCTGGTACCGCGTGAAATATGTGAAGGGCAATGATTCTTATTACGGATATATCAAGGGCACGAACGTCTCGATCACAAAGACCGGCAGGGCGACCGACAAAATCAATGTGAGAAGCGGAGCGGGCACATCGTATAAAACGATCACGACTATAGCTTCGGGGACAAAGGTGACGATAAAAGCCACAAGAAAAGATAAGTCGGGCGGCATATGGTATAAGGTGAAGTTCACGAAGAGCAGCAAGACTTATACCGGATATGTCAGCGCGAGCTATATAAAATAACCTGGTACGTGGATATCAGATGGCGTGCCAGATGAGGCGGCAGTCAGATACTTCCGCTTCGGCGCGTCCTGTGTCGCGGAGCCATGAGAGATAAGATCTCACTGTGCTGCCAACGAGGACATACTGTTCGAAATTCATTTCAAGCCCATATTTTTTGAATACCAGCCGGATGATTTCATCGCTTATCATCGGTTCTTTTATGATATCACAGATCGCGTCCGCTATTTCACGCACGGTATCGACATTGAACTGAGCGAGAGGCCGTATATCCTCAGCGGGAGCCGCGTGCGACGGGATGAAAAGCTTCGCGTCCATCTTCATTACTGCATCGAGGGTGGAAAGAAAATCCTCCACATTATAGACGACCCAGATCGCGTATTTCTCGATATTCTCTCGGCTCGACAGGCAGTCGGCGAGATAGACCACGTCGTCACAGGTGCGGAATCCGACCATATCGAAGTAATGCCCATGAAGAGGGATCATCTCAAGACCCGCGGGAAGCGCGTCGAGGTTTTTTTCGAGGTCCTCACACCCGCACTGCTGGGCCATCAGGAATTTGTGGCGCAGATCCTTCGGCGGATATCCTCCGTAGAGGTATGATGTTTCCATGATCGGGTGCTCGGTTATGCACGCTTCGATCCCCGGCGCGTAAGCTTTGATGCCGAGGCGATTCGTGATGATGCGGCAGCCGCCGACGTGATCGGCGTTCGAGTGTGTGATGAATACGCTCTGGATGGCGATGTTTTCTCCCTCGAGCGCGCGCAGGACTTTCTTGCCGCCGTCCTTGTCGTTCCCGGTGTCTATGAGATAAGCTTTACGTTTTCCGTTTTCATCGGTTTCGTCGCTCACATATATTCCGATTTTAGTCGGGCTTTCTATATACCAGCTGTGAGGGGCCGGTTTTATGAGTTCGTACATCGTTTACCTCCTTATTTGATAAATATTATACACCGGCAGGGAGGGGACGTGCGGTAAACAAAATTTCATTCACGTTAAAATAGTTTTGTATTCTGTTGCCGGTTGATATATAATGATGGCAGTAAGTATTGCGATGCCGAGGCATACGCATTTATAAGTCTGGAACGTGATAGAAGGGAGACAATCGATCATGTCTGAAATTCTGACCATGGATATGGTAAACGAAGCGCGCGAACGCCTGAACGGAGTAGCGCAGCACACAGCACTGACCATGTCGCAGCAGCTCTGTGATATGGCGCACAGCAAGGTGTATCTGAAGATGGAAAACCTGCAGAGGACCGGATCATTCAAGCTCAGAGGAGCATATAATAAAGTCGCAAGCCTGAGCGAAGAGGAAAAGGCGAAAGGTGTCATCGCGGCATCAGCCGGCAACCATGCGCAGGGCGTAGCGCTCGCGGCGCAGGTATTCGGGATCCCGGCTACGATATGCATGCCGGAACACGCGCCTCTTTCAAAGGTAGTGGCCACAAAGAGTTATGGCGCTGACATAGTGCTCAAAGGCGACTTCTTCGACGATGCCGCGGCTGAAGCGAAGAGACTGGAAAAAGAAAAGGGATTCACGTTCGTACATCCTTACGATGATCCTGTAGTAATGGCAGGGCAGGCCACGATCGCGTGTGAGATCCTGGAACAGCTGCCTGAGACAGATGTTATAGTAGTACCTATCGGCGGAGGCGGCCTCATTTCCGGCATTTCGTTCGCTGCGAAGACACTTAAACCGGGAATAAAGATCGTAGGAGTGCAGACAGAAAACATCCCGTCGATGAAAGAATCGATAAGGAACGGAAAGAGGACTACGGTCTCCGGACCTGTGACTCTGGCTGATGGCATCGCTGTCAAGACTCCGGGAGAAAATACATTCAAGATCGTTCAGAAATATGTGGATGATATCGTGACGGTCGACGAGTCGGAAATAGCGCAGGCCATATTGTTCCTCCTTGAGAAGGTCAAGACAGTATCGGAAGGCGCCGGAGCCTGCCCGACTGCTTCACTCATGAACGGAAAGATAAGCGGCATCAGCAGCAAGAATGTCGTATCGCTCGTTTCAGGCGGCAACATAGATATAAACAAGATGACGAGGATCATTGATAACGGACTCGTGAAGTCGCAGAGGAAGGTATTCTTCGATACAGTTCTTCCGGATCATCCGGGAACACTGACAAAGCTTCTCGAACTCGTAGCGGAATCAGGAGCGAATATCCTGAATGTCAATCATGAGCGTTCGAGAAGAGATATCGAGCTCGGGCATATAATCGTTTCTCTCGAACTTGAGACAGAGGACGAAAAACATGTTGAATCGCTCAGACAGAAATTAAGGGAAAATAACTATGAAGTGCATGTGAAATAATGGCATGCTTCCAGACATACTAAAAGAACGGCCGACGGGCCGTTCTTTTAGTATATTATATGTGAGATCAGAAACCGAGCAGCGGGCCGCCGAAGTAGACTACCAGGCCGATGATCACTACGTACGCTACGCAGAATTTCATGGCTTTCGTAAGTATGGTACCTTCCTGCCCCGTGAGGCCTGTAGCCGCTGTCGCGACTGCTATGCTCTGAGGCGAGATCATCTTGCCGGCTGTCGCGCCTGCCATGTTTGCAGCCGCGATCCAGAACGAGTTCGCGTCTATGGCGCGCGCCGCTTCGACCTGGAGCTGTCCGAACAGTACATTCGACGATGTATCGCTGCCTGTTACGAATGTCCCGAGCGCTCCGATGATCGGCGCGATGAGAGGATAGAAGCTTCCTGTCAACGCAACGAGTACTGTCGCTATGATCGAGATCATGCCGCTGTAACCCATGACTTTCGCGAGGGCCACGATCGAGCAGACTGTGATCGCTGTTTTAGACATCTGTTTAGCTGTCTTCCCGAGGATGATAAGGATCTCTTTTGGTTTGAGCCCCTGGCACAGTCCTCCGAGGAATGTCGCTATGATGATGAGCGTGCCCGGACACGCGAGCCACTGGAATGTGTATGGGCTCGCGCCGTTTCCTGTATATATCTGTATCGATGTCTGTATGGAAACGAGAACGTTATGTATCGGCGGCACAAGTGACGAGCACAGGATTATAAGAACGAATACGAATATGAACGGCATCCATGCGATGACCGCCTGCTTCGGCGTGACTTTGCCGTCGGCCTGAGCGAGTTCTTTGGCGCCGCCCTGAGCGAGCTCTTTGCCGCCGCCCTGGGCATCGGCGCTGCCGCCGGACGCGCCGTTTTCTTCGAGCGCGTCAGTGCTGTCATGCACGCTGATCGATAGATCGGGCCGGTTTGTGACCGGGTAGAACTTCTTCGCCATGAAGATAGTAACTCCCAGGCAGCACAGTGATCCGACGATAGCCGGAAGTTCGGCACCGATGAATTTCGCGACAAATATCTGCGGGATCGCGAACGCGAGCCCTGACGCGAGTGTTATTCCAAATACTCCCTTGATCCCTTTGAGCCCTCCGCCGACTATGGCAACGAGGACAAACGGAATGATGAGGATGAGCACGAACAGCTGTAATGTTACTACATATGAAAGGTGCATGACGTCCAGACCGGAGACTTGCGCAAGTGTAGTGACAGGAAGGCCTATCGCGCCGAATGCTGTCGGCGTCGTGTTTGAAATAAGGCAGAGGACGGCAGCTGTGATAGGGTTGAAGCCCATGCCGGCCATTATGCCTGAGGGGATAGCTACGGCGGTACCGAATCCTGCGATAGCTTCGAGGAAGCCGCCGAATCCCCAGGCGAGTATGAGTGTCAGGATCCTTTTGTCTGATGAAACGCCTGTCATCATTTTCTGTATGGTGTTCATGCTGCCTGACGCTGTGGTCAGATTGTATGTGAAGACAGCGGCTACGATGATGTAGACGATAGGCCAGAGGCCCATGACGACACCCTCGAGCGCTCCGGTGAGCGAATCAAGGATGGAAAATTTCCAGACTGCTATTGCCAGGATAAGTGTGATCACAAGAGCGATAGGACACGCCTTGTGTCCGGGCATCTTGAGAGCTCCGAGAGAAACGATCAGCCAGATGATCGGTATCAGAGCTATAAAAAACAGAATTACATTGCTATGCATGACACACTCCCTTCGGCGCGGTCCGCGTGCTTCTTTAAAAATAAAACCAAAATCATATCGAAATACTCCTTTGAATGAAATCGATCTGGATCGATCGAATGGATCTGAACCGATCGGGATCAGTCTAAATCGATCTGGGTCAGTCTGGATCGATCGAATGGATCGAAACGGATCTGGACTGATCTGAATCAACTCTAAATCAACTTTCCAAATTGGAAACAAATGATATGATATTGGCCCTACCAATGTATTTTGGGTAAATCATATACTGGCGGGGCAGGTTTGTCAAGCAGATAATTCTGAGAATGGTCCGGCATGTGTGGCAGGGCAGCGAAGAATATAAATGCTCTGCGACAGTGCCTCTAGGTCCAGAGGACACCTGACGCAGAGCTTCCGCTAAAAAACTCGATCGCTCTGCTCCGGCAGTACTGAGTCAACATATGGCCGCGCAGAGCTGCCGCTGAATATAGATCGGCCCGCGCTCAGCGCGGGCCTTCCTCCTAAAAATATACTGCGATTCTAGTTTGCAATGGAACAATTGGCATATATGAAAATT
>CALDNM010000120.1 GCA_937915045.1 uncultured Clostridia bacterium | reverse complement strand
CCAGCCTGTCACGCTGGAGGTCACCGGTTCGAACCCGGTTCGGATCGCCAATTTTGATTTATGAGCCACTGGTATGAAAATGCTGTGGTGGGTATAGTCAAGTGGTTAAGACAACGGGTTGTGGTTCCGTCATGCGTGGGTTCGAACCCCACTACCCACCCCATATAAATAACATGACCAACATATGGCGACATAGCCAAGTGGTAAGGCAAAGGTCTGCAAAACCTCTATCCCCAGTTCGAGTCTGGGTGTCGCCTCCATATATTGGGGTATAGCCAAGTGGTAAGGCAGTGGATTCTGATTCCATCATGCGCAGGTTCGAATCCTGCTACCCTAGCCAATATGAAAAAACAGACTGACGATCATTCGTCAGTCTGTTTTTTCTGTACGTCGTGATATATGTAAAAACCTATATCGTCTTTTTAGCGGCTTCGACAGTGTGCTTCATAAGAAAACTCGTCGTCACCGTGCCCACTCCTCCCGGAACAGGCGTATACGCCTTAGCACATGCCTCAGCGTCTTCAGAAACGACGTCTCCGCAGAGTTTACCGTCATCTCCTACATTTATACCTACATCGATGATCACCTGATCCGGATTCATATAATCCTTCGTGACCATCTGCTTCTGTCCCGCAGCCGCGATCAGGATATCCGCGCCACGGCATACCGACGGCATATCCACAGTCTTCGTGTGGCATGTCGTAACGGTAGCGTTGCCCTTTATGAGCATCATTGCGACAGGCTTGCCTATGACAAGGCTCCTGCCTATGACGACAGCATTGCTGCCTCTTGTCTCAACGCCGAAATGCTTCAGTATCTCTATGCATGCCTCAGCAGTACACGGAGGATATCCAATATCCGTTCCGCTGTAAACTCCAACAGACGATTTATCTGTGATACCATCTATATCCTTTTCCGGAGCAAGAGCGTTCCTGATCTTCTCATCGTTTATAGTCTTCGGCAGAGGACGTAGTATAAGCACCCCGTGTACGCTGCTGTCGTTATTGATCTCTTCGACCTTTCCGAGCAGCTCCTCTTCCGAAATATCTTCAGGGAAGATATAGTTTTTGACAGCGACACCGACCTTTTCAGCGCGCTTCATCGCGCCTCTTTCATAGGCCATATCGTCCGGCTTCTCACCGACACGGAGTATGCCCAGAGTCGGGTAAACGCCCTTCGCGCTCATTTTTTCTATCTCGCCGCGAAGCTCTTCATTGAGAGCGTCCACGACTTCTTTTCCTTTTAATACTTTCGCCATCGAGCTACAGCCTTTCTCTGACGCTTGTGAAAACTTCATCGGCCATTCTCGTATACTTGTCCAGCATATCGTTCGCCTTTTTCTCATCAGCCTCAGCTTCTTTTCTGTCCTTCATCGAGGAAGTGTTTATGAACACGTTCAGGCTTGCTCCCTGGAGGGCGGATTTAAGCATTATTGCGCTTACGCCGGCATCTGAGAGAGCGAGCTTGCTCCCCTTGTCCGCGAATTCCTTCGCGAGCTTGATACCTTCGCACGCCTTTTCCATTATCTCAAGCGGGACACCGCACGCCGCGGTGAGGCACCTTGCCATTACTGCCTCTTTCTCCGCGATCTGCTCAGGAGTGTCTTTCGGCATGCCGTAAGCTTTCGAGAGAGGCTCGAACACTTCCGCGTCTTTCCCGACGAGAGTGATCAGCTCATCCTGAAGGATATCCGCTTTCTTTTTGAGTTCGATCATTTCACCTTCGACATCGGCGTATTTTTTCTTGCCGACCGTAAGAGATCCGACCATATTTCCAAGTGCCGTCCCGATAGCGCCGACGAGAGCAGATGCTCCGCCGCCGCCCGGTACAGGCTCTTTCGAAGCAAGGACTTTTACGAAATCCTCGCAGCTTTTTTCAGTAAATGACATAAATGCCTCCTTAGAACAATCCTGAGATCTTACCCGTGCTGTCCACATCGATCTTTTCAGCTGCAGGTCTCTTTGGCAGGCCAGGCATAGTCATGATGTCTCCTGTAAGAGCAACGATGAATCCCGCTCCAGCGCTGACTTTCAGGTTCCTGACTGTAAGTGTGAATCCTTCAGGCGCGCCGAGAAGTGTCGGATCGTCCGAGAAGCTGTATTGTGTCTTTGCTACGCAGATAGGCATGTTTCCGAATCCGAGATCCTTGAGCTGCTTTTTCTGCTTGAGAGCTTCCTTTGTGAACGCGACATCCTTCGCGTGATATACTTTCTGAGCCAGATCAGTAAGTTTCTTCTCTATGCTGTCGTTCACGTCATATGAGAATGTGAAATCATTTGGTTCTTCGCAAAGTCTTACGACTTCCTTGCCGAGAGCGACTCCGCCTTCTCCGCCTTTTTCCCATACTTCACTGAGAGCAACATTGACTCCGAGGTCATTGCACTTCTTCTCGACGAGGTCGAGCTCAGCCTTTGTATCTGTAGGGAACGCGTTGATAGCTACTACTGTAGGAAGCTTATATACTTCCGTCATGTTCTTGACATGCTGCAGCAGGTTCGGAAGTCCCTTTTCAAGAGCTTCAAGGTTTTCTTCATTGAGTTTGTCCTTAGCGACTCCTCCGTGATGCTTGAGCGCTCTGACTGTAGCTACTACTACGACAGCGTCCGGCTTGAGTCCGGCCATACGGCACTTGATATCGAGGAACTTTTCAGCTCCGAGGTCAGCACCGAATCCTGCCTCAGTGATAGTGTAATCGCTCATCTTCATCGAAAGCCTTGTAGCCATTATCGAGTTGCAGCCATGCGCTATGTTCGCAAAAGGTCCGCCGTGTACGAATGCCGGGCAGTGCTCAAGCGTCTGTACGAGGTTTGGCTTGAGCGCGTCTTTCATAAGAGCTGTCATCGCGCCTTCAGCGTGGAGCTGTCCTGCTGTGACAGGCTCGTCGTCGTATGTATATCCAACGACTATTCTCGCGAATCTCGCCTTGAGGTCGTCGATGTCAGACGCGAGGCAGAGGATCGCCATGATCTCGCTCGCTACTGTGATGTCATAACCGTCTTCTCTAGGAGTACCGTTTGCTTTTCCTCTGAGTCCGTCCACGATATATCTGAGCTGGCGGTCATTCATGTCCACACATCTCTTCCATGTGATCTTTCTCGTGTCTATATTGAGTTCATTTCCGTGATTGATATGATTGTCGATCATCGCCGCCAGGAGGTTGTTCGCTGTCCCGATAGCGTGCATATCGCCTGTAAAGTGGAGATTGATGTCTTCCATAGGTACTACCTGAGCGTATCCGCCGCCGGCAGCTCCGCCTTTGATACCAAATACAGGCCCGAGAGAAGGCTCTCTCAGGGCAGTCGAAACATTTTTGCCCATAAGCTGCAGTCCGTCCGCCAGACCTACAGTAGTCGTAGTTTTGCCCTCTCCGGCAGGAGTAGGAGTAATAGCAGTAACGAGGACGAGTTTTCCGTCCGGGTCTGAAGCTTTGTCCTTCAGAATGTTATAATCGATCTTTGCTTTGTAGTTGCCGTAATATTCGACATATTTTTCATCGATGCCGGCTTTTTCCGCGATCACGCTGATCTTTTCCATCTTATTGGCCTGAGCGATCTCGATATCCGATTTGTACTCCATGTTTCTTTTTCTCCTTTTCGATCATACTTTGATTTGCAATTGATTAACGGTTTATCATAGCCATTATTGTACCATATATCATATGGCTTGATATTGCCGATTTTGACAAAGTTTTTACGTTTTTTTCTGCATTTAATATACCATGAAACGTTTAAGTACTAAAGCGCTCTTTTTTTAACGGTGACATGACCATTTGTTCAACAAAGAAAGGAAAAGCATTCGTTTGACTCTCTTTCTTCATTGAATTATACTTACCTCGTCAACAGGAGGAAAAACTATGTCTATCTATCCATATAAAGTGTTCGAGACAATAATAGAGCAGGGAAGTTTCGCTAAGGCAGCCGAGGCACTCGGTGTCACGCCTTCTTCAGTCAGCCACACCGTATCTAAACTGGAAGACGAGATGGGATTCCCCCTCTTCATCAGGAACCACGGCAAGGTCACGCTCACCGACAGCGGCAAGCAGCTCCTGCCGAGCATTTTCGATTACATAAACACTGAGACTAAACTCGATCAGGCATGTTCCGAAATAGCGGGCCTGTCAAAGGGAAAGGTAAGAGTCGGAGGATTCAATTCCGTCACTATGGCATGGATGCCTTCGATAATAAAAGAATACCAGTCGCTGTATCCGAATATAGAGATACATGTCAAGCAGGCCGGTTATACCAGCATACTCAACGACGTGAACGCGGGGATACTCGACATAGGATTCATCACAAAGGCGACCGCGCCCGGAAGAAAGATGATCGAAATATATGACGATCCTCTGCTGTGCGTCGCGCCGTCTGACTTCGTGCCGGAAAACAAAACCTTCGTTACTCCTGAAGAAATAAAAAGATCCACAATAATACTCCAGGGCGGAGGCTCTGAAGCGGACACTCTGGAATTTATGGGATCACTTGGGATCACGGCTTCGCCGCATCTCCAGATCTCGGATGACTCAGCGCTCGTCGCGATGGTCGAAGCAGGACTCGGAATGGCTATCATGCCTTCCCTTCTGTTTGGCACAAAACCGGAAAACGTAAACATCTATCCGATCCATCCGCAGCCTTGCAGAACGATCGGACTCATAACTGTACAGGAACAATTTCTGTCCCCTGCCGCCAGTGAAATGAAAAGGGTCATTTTGGAATACGTGAAATCTTTCGATCTGTAACGATAAGACTGAACTCGATGTCGTGCTCGTCCACCGGAATGTCTTCACTCATAAGTGTTTCTCTGCATATGATAGCGCAGGGATATTTCGCGCTTTCAAGATACCTGTCATAATACCCGCCTCCGTATCCGAGCCTTCTTCCATCGCTCGAACAAGACGCGCACGGGATCACAGCAAAATCTATCTGCCCAGGCATTACTTCAGGGCAGTTTTTTTTCGGTTCAAGTATATTCCATTTCCCCGCTTCAAGATCCTCGTATGATCTTATCTTAAAAAGCTCCATGATGCCGGGCTCATCCTCGCATCTCGGCACGCATACCGTCTTACCTGACGCAATGGCATCCTCTATTACAGGTCTTGTATTTATTTCCGCGGAAGTGCTGACGAAACAGAAGACCGTCTTTGCCGCAGCATATTCACTGAGACTCAGGATATTCTCCGCGATCTTTCTGTCCGACTCTTCTCTGTATCCGTCATCCATATTCTTCACACGTTTTTTTATCTCAGCTCTCAGCGCTTTTTTCTCTTTGTCTATTTCGATCCTGTTCATTTTTATTGCTCTTCCTCTATATTATATAAGTCTTTTTCTTTAAGATAATCCAGTATCTCGTCTTTCATCGCGTTAGCTGCCGGCGTCACAAACTCAGGATGCGGCACAGCCAGTTCGATCGTCCTGTACTCTTCCGGGTCCAGACTGAACTTTTTGATATCAGCCGTCGTATGCTCTGCAGCCAGTTCAGGCATCAGCGCTATACCCAGCCCTCTTTCCACAAGAGCCAGTATCGACTCATCGCTTTTTATAGCGTATTCATAATTTGGAGTAAATTTATATTTCTCAAATATCATATTGAATTCCGCGTCATATCCCTGTTCCGGAAGTACAAAACTCATATCCTTTATTTCATCCATTTTGACTTTATCACCATGTGGTGAAACAAATGACGCGGGAGTGATACATTTGATTTTTTCTCTCCGTATCGGAAGCAGACTTACATCCTCATCGAGGCTGACCGCCTTAGTGACGAACGCTATATCTACGGCCGCGTGTTTTATCAAGTCCGCGACATCTTCATATCCGCCCTGAGTCACATATACTTTGATATTAGGATATTTTTCGTGATAACGCTCAAGTATATCCGGCAGCCACTCGATCATCACGCTGTTGAACGTGCCTATCGTGATCTCGCCTCTCTCGAGCCCCGCGATCTGCGCTATCTCCTGATCGAGCTTCGCGTCACATTTGATCAGTGCTTGAACACGCTCAAGCACCTCGACCCCGTCAGGTGTGATGGCAACGCCCTTCCTGTCTCTCACGAACAGAGTGAACCCGATATCTTCTTCCATTTTGGCAATAGTATGACTCACTGCCGATGAAGTAATGTGAAGTATCTCAGCGGCGCGTATAAAACTGCCCTGCTTCGCGACTTCATTAAAAACCTTATATGAATAGATCGACATCATATGTATCGCCCTCCATGGTGAACATCCCCTCATCAAAAATGTTAAAATCAATAACTGTTTATATCCTAAAGCGATTGAACGATTAAATCAAGGCAAAAACGAAAAAACGGAACACCTTATCGACGTGTTCCGTTCTTCCTTACATCATTCATTATTATTCATTTGTTTTAGAGAGGGATTATTTATGTTCTGTTATTTATCCTGTAGTTGTATAATAGCGCCCTATCCTTAAAACATCCTTAAATCAGTAAAGTTCCTTCTCCTGCTTCTGCCAACCTTCCCCGAATACTTCTCTCGCGTCGCTCACAATGACAAAACTCTTTTTATCTGTACAGCTTATCATGAATTTCAAAAGTCCGAGTTCTTTTCTGTTTATCACCGTGTAGAGGATATGACGATGTGTTTTCGAGTACCAGCCTTCCGCGTCTATATAGGTCACTCCCCTGCTGAGTTCATTTTCGATGTACTCAGCGATCTCCTCTTCTTTGTCTGAAATGATATATACTGCTTTCGCGAATCTTACGCCTTCCTGTATCCTTCCGGCGACGAACGCCGCGCCGACAATCGCTATTGTCGCGTAAAGCCCGCTCCTGAGTCCGAAGAAAAACGCGCCGATGATCACTATCACAATATCGAGCACCGCCATTACTGTCGTCATATGCCAGTGCTTTTTATAGATCTGTATGAGCGATCCCACCATATCTGTACCGCCCGTCGTCGCGTATCTCGTGAACACGAGCCCGCAGCCGACTCCCTGTATGACCGTGCCGTATATGACCGAAAGGATGATATCTCCGTTCATAGGATCCCACATCGGTATGCACCATAGGAAAAATGTACTCGCGATAGCGCTGTAAAGTGTCTTGCCGACAAATTCCCTTCCGCGGAGCGCGTAAGCAGCGATAAACACCGGAGCGTTCAGTACGATGTTTGACAGCCATATCGGTATGCCGCCCGCCATGACCCCCTTCGTCACGTGTTTGATTATTATCTCGAGTCCGGAAAATCCACCAGCCACAAGATTCAGCGGAGCGAATACCCAGTTTATCGAAAGCGCGAAAAGCGCCGACCCGACCGTGATGATCAGATAGTCCATGACGATCGTGCGCGTATCTCTTCCTGATGTGATTTTTTTGATAGCGTTCATATATACCTCCATAAAAAGCCGGGGTCTTTTAAAAGACTCCGGCTTAAGTTCTGTAATTTGCCTCGCGGCGCTGCCAGCCTTAAATATCCGGCTGGTTCTTTGTGAAGATTATGTCGTTATTCACTGTCGTGTAAAACATTTTCTTTATATCCGCGTACTGCATCGTCGGCAGGCCCATTAGCCACATCAGCTTAGTGATCGTCGCTTCGAGCGTCATGTCATAGGCTTCGATGAGATTGAAATCGCTCTTCACCTTCTTGCCTACTTCGTAGACCGTCATGTTGCTGCCTTCGTTGACGACCTGAGTCGCCATAACTACTATCTTGCCTTTAGTCTCTATCCATTCTTTCATCACATGATAAAATTCATCTGTGAGCGTTGTGGGGAGTCCCCCGACTCCAAAGCTTTCAAGGACTATACAGTCGTAATGCTCAAAGAGATACGGGAGTATATCGGGCTGTATGCCCGGGATGAGTTTGAGCAGAAAAATGCTGTCATTCATCTCATGATAAAACTTCACCGGATCCTTGAACGGCACTGTCGGTATATATCTGATGACGCGGTCATCCTGGACTATAGCAGGGTGCGGGAAATTGATGCTCGTGAAAGCGTTGAAGCTTTTCGCGCGCTCTTTCTTCGCCCTTGTCCCGACGATGACTTTGCCGTCGAATACTATGGATACATCCTGTGAATCATCGTCCGCCGCGTATATGAAACTCTCGAGGAGATTCGTCTTCGCGTCTGTGATGTCATTGCTGATAGGTCTCTGCGCGCCGGTGATGACTATCGGTTTTGTCGAGTTCTGTATCATGTACGACAATGCCGCCGCCGTGTAGGCAAGCGTGTCTGTGCCATGACATATAACGAACCCATCGTATTTATCGTAGTTGTCCTCAACGGCTTTCGCCATGAGTTTCCAGTAATCCGGTGTGACATTTGTGCTGTCTATCGAGCATACCTGTATCGAGTCCACTTCACAAACATCCGCGACTTTCGGGACATACGAAAGCAGTTCCTCAGTGCTGAGTCCCGGCGTAAGGCCGAACTCAGACGACTGGGAAGCGATCGTACCTCCTGTGCCTATCATCAAGATTTTCTTCATACTTTCTGCGGATGCTCCTCATATTCTTTGAGTATATTGAGTGTGATCTTAACAGCTGTGTCCATATCCTGGATGTCGGCGTATTCCGATACCGAGTGATGGTTGAAGCTGCCTGTGCCGAGGTTCGGGCATGGAAGTCCGCGGAACGAAAGTGTCGCGCCGTCTGTGCCGCCTCTTATAGGAAGAGTCTCCGGAGTCGCTCCGGCTTCCGTTATAGCCTTCCTCGCGTTTTCGATTATATGCATATGCGGCTTGATCTTCTCTTCCATGTTCTTGTACTGAAGCTTGAGATCAGTCGTGACTGTGCCTTCTCCATATTTCTCATTGAGCTTAGCCGTGATGTCCTTCATCATCTGCTGCTTGATCTCCATCTTCGACCAGTCGTGGTCTCTGAGGATATAAGCGCACTCGCATTCCGAGACATTGCCGCTGATCTCCATGAGATGATAGAATCCCTCGAAGCCTTCAGTGTCTACAGGGCGCTCATGCTGTGGCAGCATGTCGTCAAATTCTCTTGCGACTTCGATCGAGTTGATCATCGTGTCCTTCGCCGAACCCGGATGGATATCAAGGCCCTTGACGTGTACCTTCGCTGATACCGCGTTGAAGTTCTGATACTCTATGCCGCCCATGTTCTCGCCGTCGAGAGTGTATCCGAAATCAGCGTCGAATCTCTTGACGTCGAACTTTTCAGGACTCATTCCGATTTCTTCATCAGGTGTGAATCCGATCTGCACTCTGCCGTGCTTGAACTCAGGATGTTCTTTCATATATTCTACTGCTGTCAGTATTTCTGCTACTCCGGCTTTGTCGTCTCCGCCGAGAAGTGTCGTTCCGTCCGTCGTGATCAGATCGTGTCCGATACGGTTCTTGAGGAACTTGTCTGTAGCAGGATCGAGATCTATACCGTTGAGGTGGATCACGCTTCCGTCATAGTTCTTTACGAACTGCGGTTTGATCCTGTCAGCTCCGAGATCCCATACAACGTCCATGTGGGCGATGAGTCCGATCGTCGGTACTTCCTTGTCTGTGTTTGCCGGAACTGTTCCGTAAACATATCCGAACTCGTCCATCTCCGCGTTGTCGATTCCGAGTTCTTTCATCTCGTTCACAAGATATTCAGCAAGCTTGAGCTGCTTTTTTGTACTTGGCCATGTGCCGGTCGTCTCGTCTGAAGCCGTGTCAAATTCGACATACTTCAGCATTCTTTCATATGCTTTCATAATGTTTCCTTCCTTTGTTTTGTTATAACATACATACATACATCGGGCGATGTCTCCCAAACGCCCAAATGTTATTATATCACGGCTTTTATATTAGAAAACCCCTAGAATTCATAATTTTCTACGCATAAATATAAATTGACACTCGTTCTGACGATTGATATTATAGTTAAAGAAAGAGAGGCCGAAATATGGGCAATGTCAGCGACCACATCGGGAAAAGGATCCGTCTTTATCGTAAAAGCAGCAATATCTCTATAGATGAATTCTGTTCGATGATCAATAAAAGCAAGTCCACGATCTCAAAGTATGAGAACGGTGAAATTTCGATCGATGTCGAGACACTTTTCGAGATCGCGAAAGCGCTCGAAGTTTCGGTCTATCAGCTCATCGACTGCAAAGTCGACGATAAAGAATCAAACGAGACTCCGGTCAAAGGCTTCTTCAGCAATATCAAATACATGTATATGTACTATATGAGCGGAGCGCCTATCAAGCTCGTGAAATGTGTGCTCGAATTCAACACTCTCGCGGACGGTGAGAACAAAGTCATCATGTATACCAATGTCAAGGACATGGACGATTTCTACGATTGCCGCCAGCTCTATTTTGGCGATGTGCATTACAGCGACTCGTACGTGAATATGTTCATGATGAACCAGGTCAACAACTCAGAGCAGATCCTGCTCACTGTGCCGAACCCGATGGCAAAGATGGAAGAGACCTACGGTCTGCTGTCCGGCATTTCGGAGAGATATCGCATGCCGATATCGACAAGGGCCCTTTTATCACACAGCTGCCAGTACAGCGAAGCGACTCTTACCGAAAAGCTTACTCTTAATAAAGATGATATGAAAGAAATAAGGAAGTTCAATGTATTCGTCCTTCCTTCTTCCTGGAGATAAAAACGTAAAATCATATATGAAAAACGGTCCGCGCGAGCGGACCGTTTTCCATTTTGGTATTTCTATATTGGTCTTGTTGGTCTCTTATTTCATTTCCGCCTTGATGACGTCAGCGAGAGCTGTGACTCCCTCTATGATCTTCTCGTCAGGCATGCATGAATAGTTCATTCTGAAGCAGTTGAATACTCCGCCGTTAGGGAAGAATGTGTCTCCAGGTACGAACGCTACGTTCTTCTCAAGAGCCTTCATGTAGACATCCTGTGCCTTCATGTTCTCAGGAAGCATTACCCACAGGAACAGTCCGCCTACCGGATGAGTCCATGTAACACCCTCAGGGAATGTCTTCTCGAGTGTGTCGAGCATGACATCTCTTCTGTGTCCATATACTTTTCTGATCTCAGCTACATGAGCATCGAGGTCGAACATGTCGATCCACTTTGCTGTCTCCATCTGTGAGATAGTCGAAGCCTGGAGCGCTGCCGCCTGAGCAAGCTTGTTGTAGTTCGAAAGGATCTCGTCTTCCGCGCAGATCCAGCCAAGTCTGTATCCAGGAGCCAGGATCTTCGAGAATGTCCCGAGGTAAACAACGAGGCCCTTTGTATCCAGTGACTTGAGCGCAGGGAGATAATCTCCTTCATATCTGAGCTCTCCATACGGGTTGTCCTCTATGACAGGGATCTCATACTTGTTGATGATATCCATGAACGCGTGTCTTCTCTCGAGAGGCCATGTCCTTCCTGTAGGGTTCTGGAAATCAGGGATGACGTAGATCATCTTGACTCTGTCTTCCTTAGCGAGGATCTTCTCGAGTTCTTCAGGGATGAGTCCGTTTTCATCTGTAGGAACTTCGATGAACTTAGGCTCGTTCGTCTTGAAAGCATTGAGTGCTCCAAGATACGATGGGCTTTCGCAGAGGATGATATCATCCTTATCGAGGAACAGACGTCCCGAATAGTCGAGGCCCTGCTGTGATCCGCTCGTGATCAGGATGTGATCGACATCTGTCTTGATGTTGTTCTTCTTGTCCATTCTCTCAACGATCTGCTCTCTCAGACGAGGATATCCCTCTGTCGTCGAGTACTGCATCGCTATCTGGCCCTGTTCTTCCATAACAGCGTTCGCTGCTTTTTCCATTTCCTCAGTAGGGAAAAGTTCAGGTGCCGGCATGCCGCCCGCAAATGAAATGATCTCCGGCTTTGCTGTCAGTTTGAGAAGCTCTCTGATAGCAGAACCTTCCATTTTTCCCATTCTTGATGAATATTTGACCATGGTTGTTGCCTCCTTACATATAGTTGTAATACGGTTGATGCTTTAATATTATTCCCGCGATATCCCTACCGCTTGTTTGACTTTTTCCAGATACCGAGTTTTTCGGCATCAGCTATGAGTTCATCCCTGAAATCAGGATCAGCTATCGATATCATCATTTCAGTTCTCTCCCATGATGACTTTCCGGCCAGATTGACTATACCGTGTTCTGTCGCGAGATAGAACGCCTGGCTCCTTGGATCCGTCACGATATCTCCGTTGAACTTAGGCACGAAACGTGAATGCTTGACGCCTTTCTTGTCCACGTATGATGATGTCATGCAGATGAAGTTCTTCCCTCCCGGTGAGTCATAAGCTCCTGTCAGGAAGTCGAGCTGCCCGCCCGATCCGCTGATATGTCTCGTTCCGGCGCTTTCAGCGCAGGTCTGTCCGAAAAGATCCACAGATATGCATCCGTTGATCGTGATCAGATTGTCGAGCTGTGCCATCACAGCCGGAGAGTTGACGTAATCTATTGGGTATGAAACACACGCCGGGTTTCTGTCTATGAGATCAAAGAGTTTCTTTGTCCCGAGCGCGCACCCGAACACGCCCTTTCCGCGGTTGATCTTCTTTTTTCTGTTTGTGATCTTGCCCGCTTCTATCATATCAACATAAGCGTCTCCCATCATCTCAGTATGCATGCCGAGATCCTTGAGATCCGATTTCGCGATATTCCTGCCGACCGCGTAAGGCAGTCCGCCTATTCCGAGCTGCAGCGTCGCGCCGTCTACCATCTCATTCATGATATAGCTCGCGATCTTTTCATCAGTCTCTGTCGGCGCAGGGCTCTTCAGCTCTCCGAGAGGTCCATGAGGGCCCTCTACGACCGCGTCTACTTCAGAAATGTGCACGACCTCATCATATCCGCCATATACCCACGGCATATTTTCGTTTACTTCAAGGATGATCTTGTCAGCCGCCTCGAGCATCGATCTTGATGAAGCATTGATGCCCGATACATTGAAGTATCCGTGCTTGTCCATAGGTGTGACACACAGCATAGCGACATTTACCGTCGCGTAACCTCTGCGATAATAACTCGGAAGGTTCCTGAATGTCATCGGCGAGAAGACACACAGTCCTCTGTCGCTGTATTTTCTTTCTATGCCTGAACAAAACCAGCTGTAATACGTGAATGATTCCTGTTCAGGGTCCTGTTCTACTACCTGGATCTTGTCCATTGCGAGATACGCTCTCACTTTTACATCTTTGAGCTGCCCCTTGCGCTTTGCCAGGGCATCGTCGAGAAGCTGCGGCATGCCGAATCCAAAGTTGTAGTCTACCCAGTCTCCGTCTTTGACAATTTTCACTGCCTCTTCCGGCGTCGTGAGTTTTTTCTTATAGTCGTCATAAAAGCTCATTATTTGTTTCTCCTATATTTTCTAGTACTATTCTTCATCTTTCTTTCCCGCGAGTTTCTCATACTGCTCGAAATTGCTCTTCGCCTGTTTTTCGGCCTCTTTGAAAAGCGTCTTCGCGTTCTGCGGGAATGTCCTGTCGAGTGCCGAGTATCTGACTTCGCCTCTCAGGAACTTCTTGAAGTCCATATCAGGCTTCTTCGAATCCAGGACAAATTCCTTTGTTTCCGGATAATATCTGTAAAGCGGCCAGTAACCTGACGCTACAGCATCCTTCATCTCTTCCTGGACATTGTTCATGCCCTTCTTGATACCATGTGAGATACATGGCGAGTAAGCGATGATCAGCGACGGTCCCTTATGCTCTTCCGCTTCCTTCATAGCTTTCATCAGCTGATTCGGATTCGCTCCCATCGCGACCTGCGCAATGTATATATTATCATAAGCCATCATCAGAAGTCCAAGGTTCTTCTTGTTCGTCTTCTTGCCTGAAGCCTGGAACTGCGCTACAGCTCCCATAGGTGTAGCCTTTGAGGACTGTCCGCCTGTGTTTGAATAAACTTCTGTATCCAGCAGCAGTACATTCACATCTTCGTCCATAGCGAATACGTGATCGAGCCCGCCGTAACCTATATCATAAGCCCAGCCGTCTCCTCCGACCATCCACATGGTCTTCTTCGAGAGCTGATTCTTTTCCTTCAGGATCGTCTTGATGAGCGTCCCCGCCTTGCCCTTGAGATTGGAATCTCTGAGCTCCGCGATGAACTTCTCGCTGACCTTCTGCGATTTTTCAAGATCGTCGAAAGTCTTGTCCCATCTGCTCGCTGCCTTATACAGTTTGGAATCCTTATCTATCATGTCCATCAGTTCCGCTACATGCATCCTGACGAGGTTCCTCTGCTGAGTCACCGCGAGGCACATGCCGTAACTGAATTCCGCGTTGTTCTCGAACAGTGAGTTCGACCATGCCGGACCTCTGCCTTCTTTATTTTTGCAGTAAGGCATGCACGGCATCGCGGAACCCCACGCCTGTGTGCATCCTGTCGCGTTAGCGATATACGCTCTGTCTCCGAAGAGCTGTGTCAGCAGTTTTACATACGGTGTCTCTCCGCATCCCGCGCAGGCGCCCGAGAATTCGAGCAGTGGCTGCTGGAACTGACTTCCTTTGAGTGTATATTTATCCGCTTTGTCCTTTTCGGACAGATCGAGCGCGTATTTCCAATTCGTCTGATCTTTCGAAACCTTCATAGCAGGCTCCATCTTCAGCGCTTTACCCTTTGTCGGGCAGATCGCCGCGCAGCTTCCGCAGCTCGTGCAGTCGAGTGTGCTGACCTGGATGCTGTACTGCAGTCCCTTAAGATCCTTGCCCTTAGCGTCCGCCATTTCGAACCCTTCCGGAGCCTTCTTCGCTTCAGCCTTGTTCAAAAGGAACGGTCTGATGACAGCGTGAGGACATACGAACGCGCACTGGTTGCACTGTATGCAGGCGTCCTTGTTCCATACAGGAAGATGAGTAGCTATGCCCCTCTTCTCATATGCTGACGTACCAAGCGGCATCGTGCCGTCTTTCATGCTCATGAAAGCGCTGACCGGAAGATCGTCGCCCTTCTGAGCGTTGACCGGTCCGAGGATCTCTTTGATGAAGAACGGAAGACTCTTGTCGACTTTCTGGCTCTTCACTGTAAGCTTCTTCCATGCGTCAGGTACATCTACCTTGACTACACTGTCGATCCCGGCATCTACAGCTGCCTGGTTCATCTTGATTATCGCGTCGCCCTTAGCGAGATATGTCTTCGCTATGAACTTCTTCATATAATCCACGGCATCCTTGAGCGGGATGACCTTCGCGAGTTTGAAGAACGCCGCCTGGAGTACCATGTTCGGATGATTTCCGAGGCCGATGTCCTGCGAGATCTTGTTCGCGTTTATAATGTAGAACTTGATATCGTTATCAGCGATATATTTTCTGACCTTCGCCGGTACATATTTATCGAGCTCATCGACTCCGTATTCGCAGTTGAGCAGGAATGTGCCTCCCGGTTTGATCTCATTCACTATGTCGTACTGATTGAGGTAATGCTCGTTGTGGCACGCCACAAAATCCGCTTCCTTGACCACATATGTCGAAAGAATAGGCTTCTTTCCGAATCTGAGATGCGACTTTGTGATACCGAATGATTTCTTTGTATCGTATTCGAAGTAAGCCTGGCAGTACATGTTCGTGCTTTCTCCGATTATCTTTATCGAGTTTTTGTTCGCGCCTACTGTTCCGTCGGAACCGAGTCCCCAGAACTTGCAGCTTATCGTGCCCTTAGGCTCAACATGCAGCACAGGACCTGTCTTCAGCGACAGATGCGTCACATCATCATCGATGCCGATAGTGAAATGATCCTTAGGGTTTTTGAGCGCGAGGTTGTCATATACAGCCTTGAGATCAGCAGGAGTAGTATCCTTCGATGAAAGTCCGAATCTGCCGGCGTATATCATCGGAGCGTTCTTGTCGTTCGTGAACGATGTGCAGACGTCCTCATAGAGAGGTTCTCCGACTGTTCCAAGTTCCTTGACTCTGTCGAGTACAGCGATCTTCTTCACTGACTTAGGCAGGAACTTCTTGAGATATTTCGCGGAGAAAGGTCTGTACAGGTGTACCTGCAGATATCCGACTTTCTCTCCGTTGTCGTTCATAGCCTTTACGAGCTGTCTTGCTGTGCCGCTTACAGAACCCATCGCTATGATGACTCTGTCCGCGTCCTTAGCTCCATAATAATTGAAGACATGGTACTTTCTGCCCGTGAGTTTGCTCATCTCACCCATGTACTCTTCGACTATGTCAGGGAACGCGTCATAATCCGCGTTGTTCGTCTCTCTGATCTGGAAATACACATCAGGGTTCTCAACTGTAGATCTCATCTTAGGATCTTCAGGATTTATGGCATTGTCTCTGAACTCCTGGAGCGCTTTCTTATCGACAAGCTTCGCGAAGTCCTTATAATCTATAGCTTCTACTTTCTGTATCTCATGCGATGTTCTGAATCCGTCCATGAAATGCAGCATAGGGATCCTGGCCTTTATAGCCGACAGATGCGCGACTGCTGCGAGATCCATGACTTCCTGGACGCTGCCCGTTGAGAGCAGGCCCCAGCCTGTCTGTCTGCAGTTCATGACATCTGAATGATCTCCGAAAATAGAAAAGGCGTGAGTACCGATAGTCCTGGAAGCTACATGAAGGACTCCCGGAAGTCTTTCTCCGGATATCCTGTGCAGTGTAGGGATCATCAGCATCAAGCCCTGTGACGCTGTGAACGATGTTGCAAGAGCGCCTGCTTCGAGGCATCCGTGTACAGCGCCCGACGCACCGGCTTCAGACTGCATTTCAACCAGTCTGACCTGCTGTCCGAAAATATTTTTGCGGCCATTTGCTGACCACTCATCCGTGACTTCCGCCATAGGTGATGACGGCGTTATCGGAAAAATGCCGGCGACCTCTGTAAAGGCGTAAGCAACGTAAGCAGCGGCCGTATTGCCGTCTACTATCATGGTTTTCTTATTACTCATAATATCGATCTCCAATTCTGTGAAATACAGTTTATTACTCTTTTAATGATTTTATATCTATTGACTGACAATTTCAAATTCTCCTCATTTTCTTTAAATGAAAAAAAGGGGCATGAAATTTCTTCAAACTACACATAATCGGTTGAAAATCATGAAAACCCCGGAATTCATCGAATTTCGGGGCCAAAAATTTCTTTAAAAATATTTTAACGAAACCTTTTTATTTCTTCGTTCCGAAGACCTCCTCGAACATGGCCTTCCCTGTCGGCGTAGCCGCGAGACCGCCTTCCGCAGTCTCCTTGAGTGTCGGTGACATGATATCTCCAACGTGTTTCATAGCGATAATGACTTCATCAGCCGGTATCTTGCTCTCGATACCCGCAAGAGCCATATCGGCGGCACAGAGCGCTGTCGCTGCTCCTCCCGCGTTTCTCTTGATGCACGGGATCTCGACGAGCCCCGCTACAGGATCGCAGACAAGTCCAAGAACATTCTTTATAGCGATCGCCGCGGCGTTTTCCGACATGGCAGGAGTCCCTCCGGCAAGTTCCACGAGCGCGGCAGCCGCCATTGCAGACGCGGATCCGCACTCTGCCTGACATCCTCCGCCCGCTCCCGCGAGAGTCGCGTTTTTGCTTATCGTCATTCCTATGCCTGCTGCCGTGAACATCGACATGACGCAGTCTTCATCGCTCGTGCCGTTCGCGTCCTGATAAGCCAGGATCACTCCCGGCATGATGCCGCACGATCCGGCTGTAGGTGACGCGACTATCCTTCCCATGGAAGCGTTGAACTCCGAAATTGCGAGAGCTTTCGCGATCGCGTCGGAAAAGATCCCTCCGCATACGCACTTTCCATCGTCATTTGCCTGCTTCATTTTGTAAGCGTCTCCGCCTGTAAGGCCGCTCGCGGACTTTACGTCCTTCTTAGAGCCGTCTTCCGCCGCTTCGCGCATGACAGCAAGGTCGGAAGCCATTTTGTCCATGAGTTCCTTTTCAGTCTTTCCCATATCTTCCGCCTGATCCGCCAGGATCACTTCGGACATCTTTTTGCCCGCGCTTTCAGCGGCTTCTGTGAGTTCTCTTATTGTATTGTATTTCAGCATTTGATGGCCTCTCTACAGCGGTTTGATAAGTGTTGATGAAGAGACATTAGGAAGTTTACTTATGATCCCGTTGATCGATTCTCCTACTTCTCCATCGACTTCTATCGTCATGACGGCAGTGCCGCCTTTTTTATCTCTGCTAAGTGTAAAATTGAATATGTTCATCCCGTTTTCAGCCATCGCTGTCGTCACTATAGCTATCATCCCCGGAACGTCTTTATGCACGACAACGAGCGTCAGATACTGACCGCTGATATCGACTCTGAGACCGTTGATCTCCGTGATCATGATGTTGCCGCCGCCGACCGATGAGGCCTGCATAACGAGCTTCTTGCCGGTCTCTCCCACGAGCGATATCCTCGCTGTGTTCGGGTGGCAGTTTTCGATCTCGCCCGGTTCCATCGCAAAATCGATCCCCTTTTCTCTGGCGATCTCCAAGCTGTTCCTTATTCTCTTATCGTCCGGCTTCATATTCATTATACCGGCCATGATAGCGCGGTCTGTGCCGTGCCCTCTGTACGTACTAGCGAAAGATCCCGCGAGAAGTACATGCGCTTTGACGACAGGCTCACCTAAAAGATGCCTCGCCATCCTTCCGATACGGGCTGCTCCGGCTGTATGAGACGAACTCGGCCCGATCATGACCGGGCCGATTATATCGAATACATTCATTTTATTATTTTACGATCTCTCCGACTGAATCAGGAGTGCAGCCTGCGGCATTTCCCTCATCTGTGTCGATATGGATCTCTCTCTCATGTGTAGGGCCCGATCTTACGATGACTTCATCGAATACGAGCTGTCTTGCTCCCTCGACTTTGATCTTGACTACATCATGATCCTTGACTCCCGCTTCTTCCGCCTGCTCAGGTGAAAGATGGATATGTCTCTGAGCGATGATCACGCCGTGGTCGAGTTCTACCTCACCTTCAGGTCCTATCAGTTTGCATCCAGGTGTTCCTTCAAGATGTCCGGACTCTCTTAACGGAGCAGTTATTCCGATCGTTCTCGCGTCTGTCATGGCGAGCTCGATCTGTGTCTCTTTCCTTGCAGGTCCAAGTACTCTTACGCCGCTGAGCGTTCTCTTAGGTCCTACTATGTCGACCTTCTCCTCGCTCGCGAACTGTCCCGGCTGTACGAGATCTTTCTTAGGTGTGAGCTTGTGGCCCTTTCCAAAGAGCGTTTCAATGTCTTTCTCTGAAAGATGAAGGTGTTTGTTTGAAATTCCTATTGCAGCTTTATAACCCATGTTTTCTCCTGTATATAGATACATTTTAATAACTGTTGAT
>CALDNM010000119.1 GCA_937915045.1 uncultured Clostridia bacterium | reverse complement strand
GCGTGTCCTCGCCTATTCCGGCTTTGGCTTTCGCTATTGAGATCTGCGCGTCGACGGTATCGACGCCCTCGAGATCGGGGAGCAGCAGACCGCGATTGCTGCCGCGCGTCACGATCACGCCGTACACCTTCGGGTCGAGCTCGTCCTTTGAATTGATGTGCTCCGGCGCCGAGAGGATATCAACGCTGTAGACCAGGTCGTCCAGTTCATCCTCGCGGACGGCCGCGAACCTCGGATCTTCAGAGCACGCCGAGACGGCGTTCTGCATGATCTCCGAAACAAGATCTTCTGTCGTCGGCAGAAATGTCCCGATGCATCCGCGCAGCGCGTCGAATTTATGCAGTGAAACGAACGCGCCCGCTTTCTGATCCCTGAGTCCGTCCGGGATATCGCCCGGCTGATCCGGGACAGCTCCGGTCCTCACATAATTCTCGACTGTGTATCTGGCAAGCTTCACGATATCGCTTTCATCGCTCATGATATCTTTTCTTTTCTTCTCATCGCGCGTGATGTACTGATCGCCGAAATTTCTCGACGGGTCATGCCCCGTTACTTTGAACGAAGCCACGCCGTAACCGACGCCGAACGGCCCCTCATACGAAAGCAGTTCCGGCTCCACGTCGAGCTTATCAAGGATGCCGCTCATGATCTGGAACGAACGAAGACCGCATTCCGCGGCAGGTTCGCTGACGGACGCCGGCATATCGAGGAATCCTGAAAAGTCACCGCTGGCCATAGTGCCAGTGACCATCTTATCGAAAACAGGGCCCTGCTCATTGTATCCATAAGGCCCGTCGTCCTTGAGTTTATGCGAAAGATCGCCGCTCGCTATCACGACAAGCTTACGCCCGAGAGAGTTCGCGGCATCCGCGATGCACTGTCCCATGCGGTACTGCGTGATCGCGGGAAGTCCGGAAAATCCCATGCGGACGACTTTGAAATCCTTGTATTCTTTACTTATGAAATAGATCGGGATCAGTGTACCGTGATCGATCGAAGGATCTCTTTCACCGAGTGTGCCGGCCGGTATGCCAGCTTTCTCGGCCGTGCCCGAGATCGCCGATATAAGCTCTTCATCATAATCGACATCGAAACTGACGTCCCCCGCGCGGAAAGCGCTGAAGTCTCCGCTCGCCGTTTTTCCCGGCGAGATATGGAAATAATCCGAGTAGATCGTCGCGTGCGGCGAGATGATGAGGATCGTATCCGGCTTTTCGGCCGCGATCCTTCTCGCGCATTCCATGTAACCCTCGGTAGTTGAAGAGATGTCCTTTTCCTCACCGCGCCCGATTTCCGGGATCACGATAGGAGGATGCGGAAAAATATATGCTGCAAGTATCGACATAGTTATCAGCTCCTTTGCCATATTATACTACTTCTTCATGTTCGCGCGCATCTTTTCGGAACGAAAAAAGCCGCGAAACCGCGACTTCCCTGCGACTCACCGGTCAGCATGCCCTGCGCCGCGCGGCCGGAAATCGAGCCTTACCGTTGTCCCTCGTCCGACATCTGAAGAGATCGATATATCGTGGTCGAGTTTGTCCATTATAGTCTTGCACATGTAGAGACCCATGCCGGTCGACTTCTCGTACTTGCGCCCGGTATAACCCGTGAATCCCTTTTCGAAAACGCGCGGCAGATCCTCGGCACTGATGCCGATCCCGGTGTCAGCGATCTCCAGCACCTTGTCTTCCGGCATAGAAATAGAGATCTCACCGTCGTTCACGTACTTGAGACTGTTCGACAGGATCTGCTCGATCACGAGCCCCGCCCATTTCCTGTCAGTGACAACAGTACACTCCGGCACATTGAAAGCAAGAGGTATCCCGCTGCCGATGAACACAGACGAATACTGCTTCACCACATCACGCGCCAGCTCATCCAGCCGGCATTTACGGAAATCAAAATCAGAGGACATGCTCCCTACACGAACATAAGAAAGCGCCATCCGCACATACTGGTCGATCTTCATGACTTCCTGACGGATCTTTTCATCATCGTCACCGACGAGAAGCTGGATCGCGAAAAGCGGCGTCTTGATCTGATGCACCCAGAGCGTGAAATAATCGATAAGATCCTCGGACGCGCGCGCGGAGCTTGACTCGAGCTCATAACGCACCTCATTGAGACGCGCGATCAGAGCGCTGTAATCCTCCCCTATCAGATCTTCAGCCTGAGGGAGCGCCGCGAGAGTCACATCGATGCTTTCGAGAGTCTTCGCGAGCTCGTTGTGTTTATTGCAGTAATGGTAAAAATCCAAAGACGCCGAGACGATGATGATGACCGCCACGAGTAAAAAGGCGTACGCGAGGCCGCCAAGATCTGTTCCGCTGAGTCCTGCGGCGAGAAGGAAAAGAGCGATCGCCGCCGCGCATGTTATGATGACCCTGTGCCGGTCTTTGACATAATGCGGGAATAATTTACTCAATTATATAGCCCATTCCTTTTTTCGTCTTGATCACATCGCGAAGACCCTCCGCTTCGAGTTTCTTGCGGAGGCGCGTCATGTTCACAGTCAGAGTGTTGTCATCGATGAACTCGTCGCTCTGCCAGAGCCGCTCCATTATCTTATCGCGCGAGACCACGCGGCCCGCGTTTCTCATAAGCAGTTCCATGATGCGGTAATCGTTTTTCGTGAGTTCGATCCTGTTGTCGCCGCTTACCAAAATCGCGCTTTCCATGTCGAGGATCAGTCCGTCGTGTTCGATGAACGAATCTTTTATTCCGGATGAATAAGTCCTTCGGAGCACTGCCTGCAGCTTCGCGGTCAGCACCTCGAAATCGAACGGCTTCGCGATAAAATCGTCGCCGCCCATATTCATCGCCATTACTATATTCATATTGTCGGAAGCTGACGACAGAAAAATCACAGGCACCTTCGAGATCTCGCGGATCTTTTTGCACCAGAAATACCCGTTATAAAACGGGAGACCGATGTCCATCAGTACCGCCTGAGGGGAGAACGCCGCGAATTCGTCTATTACTTTGCGGAGATCCTTCACGCACTCGGCGTCATAATCCCACGCCAGGAGATGCTCGCGCAGTGACTTCGCGATCACTTTGTCGTCTTCAACTATCAAAATCTTATACATGGCCATATTATAGCATAATTTGATTAGTACTAAAAATGGTGATATTATATCGTGATACATATTTGGAAAAGTTCGGGCGCGGATCTGCCGCGCTTAAGAAATGACGCAGCGGGGGGATCCTGCCGCGCCGGGAAGAAGGATATTTTGAGCAGCGTGAAAAAGATGGCGCCGGCGATGACGTTCGTGATACTAATGGGAGTTGTAAGTCTGTTTTCGGATTTCACTCATGAAGGCGCGAGGAGCATATACGGCGCTTACCTGAGTCTGGCCGGAGCGTCGGCCGCGGTCATAGGATTCGTATCCGGTTTCGGCGAGCTCGTAGGTTACGCTCTCATATACTTTACAGGTCTCATAGCTGATAAGTCGAAAAAATACTGGACGATGACGCTGATAGGTTACGCGATAAATCTTATCGCCATCCCCGCGCTCGCGCTCGTCCCGAAGAACGGCTGGATATTCGCGTGCTTCCTCATAATCTTTGAACGCCTCGGCCGCGCTATACGCAAGCCGTCGAACAGCACGCTCGTTTCGTTCGCGTCAAAAGAAGTCGGAGAAGGCAAGGCCTTCGCTGTTCACGAATTCCTGGATCAAATGGGCGCGTTCGTAGGGCCGCTGTTCCTGTTTTTCATTCTCGCGAACACCAGCGCTGACACGCAGTTTACTGCTTACGCCCGCTGCTTCG
>CALDNM010000118.1 GCA_937915045.1 uncultured Clostridia bacterium | reverse complement strand
AAGAAGGCCGATATGGTCATCGCGTCGGCGTGTGGTTATCCGAAAGACATCAACCTCTATCAGACATCAAAGACGATAATAAATTCGCAGGACGCGGTAGAGCTCGGTGACGGAGTAATGATCATAGTGTCCGAATGCAGTGAGGGCTGGGGGAGTCCTGACACAGAGAAGTTCGCGGTAGATTTCGACAATACGCTGGACAGAGAACAGTATTGCAGAGATAATTATACGATAGGGATGAATGTGGCGTATCTCGAGTTCGCGCTCGCGGAAGAGCTGCACTTCATACTTGTCAGCAGCATGGCGCCGGAACTTTTCAGCAAGACAAAGATCCATCCGGTATCGACAATAACAGAAGCTGTCGAGCTCGCGAAGAAGCTCACAGGCAAAGATCATCTGAGCACATACCTGCTGCCGCACGGCGCGAACACCTGCGTCAGTATCAAATAATAAATAAGTTAATGAAAAGCTGATTAATAGCGGAGGTCATAAAAAATGAGCGAGGTCAAGTACAATAAAGTCACACCGGAGATCGTTGAGCAGTTCAAAGCGGTCTGCGGCAAGAGAGTCTATACAGGCGACGATATCAATGAGGACTTTACACATGACGAGATGCCGATATACGGCAAGGCGATGCCGGACGCGGTGATAGAAGCAGAGTCGACAGAAGAAGTTTCAAAAGTCGTGAAGATCTGCAACGACAACCTTATACCGATCCTCGGAAGAGGAGCGGGCACAGGACTCGTAGGAGGCGCAGTCGCAATAGCGGGCGGCGTAGTCATTACTACAACAAAAATGAACAAGATACTCGGATACGACGAGAAGAACTTCGTAGTCAAAGTCCAGGCCGGCGTCCTCCTTCAGGACCTCGCGGAAGACGCGGAGAAGCGCGGCTACATGTATCCTCCTGATCCGGGCGAAAAGCTCGCGACACTCGGAGGCAACGTCAGCACGAATGCCGGCGGCATGAGAGCGATCAAATACGGAGCTACGCGTGATTATGTAAGAGCGATGACAGTAGTCCTTCCGACAGGAGAGATAGTACACCTTGGAGCAACAGTATCGAAGACATCTTCGGGTTACAGCCTGCTGAACCTGCTGATAGGATCGGAAGGGACACTCGGCATCATTACTGAACTTACACTGAAGCTCATATCGAAACCGCAGGCGGACATTTCGCTCATCATCCCATACGAGAATCTCGAGGAATGCATAGCGACAGTACCTGAGTTCGCGATCAATCATCTTCATCCGCAGGCTCTTGAGTTCATGGAGAAGGAAATAGTAGTGAGCTCAGAAGCTTATGTAGGTAAGAGCGTATTTCCGCAGAAGCTGAATGGAACAGATATAGGGGCGTACCTGCTCGTGACGTTTGACGGCGACGATGAAGAGGAACTGAACGACATCATAGAGAAGGCTGCTGAAGTAGTACTGGATCACGGAGCGATAGACGTACTCGTAGCGGACACGCCGGCGAAGAAGAAAGACGCTTGGGCGGCAAGGAGCTCATTCCTCGAAGCCATCGAAGCGGATTCGAAGCTGCTCGACGAGTGCGATGTAGTAGTGCCGGTAGACACGATAGCGGAGTACCTGACATTTACGAAGAAGTCGGCTGAAGAGGCCGGCATAGTGAACAAGAACTTCGGACACGCGGGAGACGGCAACATCCATATCTACGCTGTCAGTAATGACCTGGAGCTCGAGGAATTCCAGAAGAGGACAGATGTGTTCTTCAGGAAGATCTACGCGAAAGCGACAGAACTCGGCGGACTCATCAGCGGAGAACACGGCATAGGACGCGGCAAGATCGATTATCTCGAACAGTCGCTTGGAAAGACGCAGATAGAGCTCATGGCCGGTATCAAGAAGGTATTCGACCCGAACATGATACTCAACCCTGGCAAAGTATGC
>CALDNM010000117.1 GCA_937915045.1 uncultured Clostridia bacterium | reverse complement strand
TAGAACAGCGACGCGAGCAGCATATCATGATTGCTTATTAGATTGAAATCCCAGAACTCGAACAGCCACGTAAACGCCGGGAACATGATAAACATTATAAGAACTCTTCTCACCTGTTTGAATCCAAGCGTGAGCCACGTTATCAATACGATTATCCCCGAGAACAAATAATAAAGCAGTGAAAAATCAAAGCCGGTCAGTTTCATGACCAGTCTGACTATGCCTGTCACTCCTCCTGTTGTCAGTCCGTTCGGTGTCATCACGCATTGTATCGCGAATGCTCCTACAACGCATGAACCCATGCAGAAGAGCAGATCTATCAGAAAATGTTTCACGCCTTTTTTCTTTGCTACTTTTTTCTTTTTCTTGTTGTATTCTTTTATTGTCTCATCAGCCATATGAAAGCCCCCTTTTATATAATATCCCTTTAGCTGCAAATGCCTATTATACTACCCAAACCTTAAATTTCAAATACTTTTTCTGTCACATCCCCAAAAATATCAATAACCTTTATACTTACTGAGCAGCCACCCGGTGTGAGCTTCACACATTTGTTTTCTATGGCATTCTTCCCTTTGCAGAAACATATCTCCGGCCTGTGTACGGCTCCGTCATAATCGAAATCCACGCTCCAGAAATCGATCAGCTGCAGCGGATCTTTAGACCTTACATCTTTTACGATTTTTTTCGTATCAACTCCAACAGGGATGCTCCTCATCGGAGGCGAATAACCTGTGATCTCGATTATCAGCATATTGCGGTCACTTACTCCCGCGTCGCCATAGCTCAGCTCGCACTCGAGCTTTCCGCTGCGTCCCCTCACACTTTTTCTTTCTGTCAATATCGAGAAATTCGCTTCCGAAAGCCTTTTCTGAGATGCAGCGATCGCGAGAGCTCCCGCGTCACACGCGATCCATTTTCTTCCCGTCTTTTCACAGACTGCAGGCAGAGTCGATGAACCGCAGAAAAAGTCCGCGCAGAGATCACCCTCACGCGTGCAGCTTTCAACGATACGCCTCAGCAGAGCTTCAGGCTTCTGAGTCGCGTAACCTGTACGCTCACCCGAAGTCCTTCCTACCATATCTATCTGCCATATATCTTTTTCGTTCACCATAGTATACCAGCCGAGTTCATCCTTATACTCCTTCACATTTTTGAAGCGGTAAGGTTTGAATCCCCTGTTGTATGATTTTTCTTTTCCGATATCGAGATAATAATCTTTTGATTTCGCGTAATACAGAAGTGTATCGTGCTTGCGTGAGAAATGTCTCTTTCCGGTACCGCCCGACTTATACTGCCAGATGATCTCGTTCACAAAATTCTTTTCGCCGAAAATATCGTCCATGATCACCTTGACATAATGAGCGGCGTGCCAGTCCAGATGGACCCAGATGCTTCCGTCATCCGCGAGAAGATCCTTCATCAGATAAAGCCTGCAGATGAACATCTCGAGATACTCTGCCATCCCTTCCTGCCATCTGTCGTTATACGCGGTAGTTTTTATCGTCGGTATATCGTCCATCTCATCAGACTCCAGCTTTATCTTTGACGAATACTCAGCCTTTGAAAAAAACGGCGGATCGACATAGATGAGCTTGATCATCCCCTTCATATCTCTGTTTTCCAGGAGATATGACATGAATCCCGAATTCTCTCCGAAAGCCAGGATATTTCCTCCATTCCCATAAATATCCGATACGCTGAAGCTACCGGCCTTTACCTTTTCGTATTTTCTTTTTCCCCGCTCCGCGATCTTCGGGAGCTCCGTGAGTAAGCTCATTGATTAGATCCTCTCTTCCTGCGGCCTTCAGCGCTTCGATCACTGTATGCCTGTTTTCGGGCTTCTTGAAATGTATGAGAGCCCTCTGATACTTCTTATCCTTAAGGTCCTTAGCCACATATATCTTTTTCATTGTAAACGGATCTTTTTCCGTATAGTACATACACGTCGCGAGTGTCCCTGGCGTTGGATAAAAATCCTGCACCTGATCTGGAACAAAGCCCGAGTTCTTAAGATAGAGCGCGAGTTCTATCGCGTCATCGAGAGTACATCCTGGATGCGAAGAAATTATATACGGTATCATGAACTGCTTCTTCCCGATCTCTTTGTTTATACGGAAAAACGCTTTCGAAAAACTTTCGAATACAGAAATATCCGGCTTGCGCATATACCTAAGCACTTCCGGTACAACGTGCTCCGGCGCCACCTTGAGTGTACCGCTGACGTGATACATGCAGAGCTCGTTCATGAAAGTCTTGTCTTTATCCGCCATCACATAGTCGAACCTGATCCCTGACCTTATAAATACCTTCTTGATCCCCGGGATATTTCTGACCGCTCTCAGCACATCAAGATATTCCGAATGATCTATGATCATGTTTTTACATGGGTGCGGGTACATACAGTCCTTGTCAGCGCATACTCCATACTTGAGCTGCTTCTCGCACGCGGGACCGTGGAAGTTGGCCGTCGGCCCGCCGATATCATGTATATAACCTTTGAAATCCGGAAAACGCGTAAGAAGCTCCGCTTCTTTGACTATCGACTCTTTGCTTCTGCTCCTGACCTGCCTGCCCTGATGATATGTAAGAGCGCAGAAAGCGCAGCCTCCAAAACATCCGCGGTTGCTTATGATGCTGAATCTCACTTCTTTGATAGCCGGTACTCCGCCTTCTTTTTCATACATCGGATGATAATTTCTCTCATACGGAAGGCCGTACACATCATCGAGCTCATCTCTTTCAAGAGGCGGCTGCGGAGGATTCTGCACAACGTACAGCTTCTCATCGTACTGCTCTGCAAGCGTCACTGCAGTGATGCTGTCGTGATTTTTATACTGTGTCATGAAAGAACGGCAGTATTCGTCCTTATTGTTTTTTATTTCATCGAATGATGGCAGCAATGTCGTGCCTCCATCTGTTCCCGGATCACGCGACATGACGCATGTCCCTTTTATCCATCCGATATCATGTACATCTATTCCTGAATCCAGCGCTTCAGCGATCTCGATGACCGCGCGTTCTCCCATGCCATAGATCAGTATGTCCGCCCTGCTGTCGAGAAGGATAGATCTTCTTATCTTATCATCCCAGTAATCATAATGCCCTAGACGGCGAAGACTCGCTTCAAGCCCGCCTATGACGATAGGCGTGTCCGGATACGCTTCTTTCGCGCGGTTGCAGTATACAGTGACCGCCCGGTCCGGGCGTCTTCCGGGCTTTCCGCCCGGAGAATATATATCTGTCTTTCTGCGATGCTTGAACACCGAATAATTGTTTACCATTGAATCGACGTTCCCTGAATTGATCAGAAATCCAAGACGAGGTTTTCCAAAGCGTTTGAAATCATCACACGATCTCCAGTCCGGCTGCGGAAGGATGCAGACTTTATATCCAAAACGTTCAAGCAGCCTGCTGATTATAGCTGTACCAAAAGAAGGATGGTCCACATACGCGTCACCTGTGACCAGCACGAAGTCTGTCTGCGTCCATCCTCTTTCTTTCATATCATTTTTATCTACCGGCAGAAAACTCATTTGAGCTTAGGGATCTTGAATGAGGCATATGTCGACTTGCTGTATGGCACCGTGAACTGCCCGCTCTTTATGGCCTGTGACCATTTTGAAATAGCCGTCTTCATATCCTGCGTAAGGTTCCCCGCCTTATCGCTCAGTTCCAGACCGTTTTTCTTCAGCGTATATACTTTTTCTCCAGCCTTGAATTTGTCCTTTGAAGCGTCTCTGATCTCACTGCAGACAGCATCGTTTATGTTCTTGGTCATAGAACACAGCACATGCTCTTTATCCAGTGAAGACTGATCCTTATCGACTCCGATAACGCTGAAATTTTTCAATCCCGCATATTTGATAACTCCGGTACCATCGTACCCTGCCGCGGCGAATATAACATCCGCGCCCTTCGCGTACTCAAGCTTAGCGGCCTTCATCCCGTCAACTTTATTGTTGAACGATCCTGTATATGTTCTTACGACTTTCACGTTTTCATCCACTGATTTGACTCCCGCCAGATATCCATAATAGAAACGCTGTATAGAAGCTATCTTTTTCCCTCCAATGAATCCCACTGTATTTGTTTCAGTCTTCATGGCTGCCGCGACTCCGGCGAGGAAAGAGCCTTCCTGTTCCTTGAATACTATCCCGGATACATTGTCACGCTCCAGATAGTTATCAACAAGAGTATAGTTCACATCAGGATAATCCTTTGACATGCCCTTTATCACTTTCGCGGCCGTCGCGCCGCACGCTACTACAAGCGATGGCTCCTCATTCGACGCTTCATCGATATTTGTCTTGATATCTGAATCAGTCTTTGATTCAAGACATCTTATATCGACACTGTACTTATCTGCCGCGTTCTCACACGCGTTCCAGATAGAGTCATTGAAAGTGCCATCTCCGAGACCTCCAACATCAGTCACGAAAATAATCTTTGGATCGCTTTTGACAACTTTATTTTCCGGCTTCGTGCACGAACACATCGTCACTGCCAAAGCAACGACGAGAAAGCCCGTCACTATTTTTCTCAATCTCAACATATCATCTCCGAACACAGTTATATCTTTTTTTTATTATAACTTATATCCTGTTTATTTTAAACCCTGAACTAATACAGTTCAGGTCTCCTCTGCGCTATAAGCGGGAGTTGTCTCCTTATCGAATCCACATAGTCAGTATCGATATCTGAGTAAATTATCTGTTCCTTTTCATCGGCCTCCGCGACTACATCCCCCCACGGCGATACGATCATGGAATGTCCATACGCCACATACGGACCGGCCTCGTCTCTCGCGGGGCTGCAGGCCGCGAAATACACCTGATCATCGAGCGCTCTCGCGCGCATCGTGAGTTCCCAGTGCGCCGGACCTGTAGTCATATTGAAGGCCGCCGGCAGGAATATCAGCTTCGCGCCGTCAAGCGACGTCTTTCTCGCGAATTCAGGGAATCTGACATCAAAACATATCTCCACCCCTATCGTTCCGAATTCAGTTTCAAATACGGTAGCATGATCTCCCGGCGTGAATGAATCCGACTCTTTGAACGAGATACCGTTCTCGACATCTATATCGAACAGATGCACTTTGTCGTGAACAGCCAGTTTTTCACCGTCTCTTCCGAAAACAAAGCACGTATTATACATTTCATTGCCTCTGAGAAGCGGAATGCTCCCTCCGACGAGATATACTCCATTTTCTTTCGCCCATTCTGACATTTTCTCGGTCAGAGGTCCGCCTTCAGGTTCCGCGTTTGCTCTGAAATACGCCGCGTCATAAAGACACGGCCACATCTCCGGCAGCGATATAATATCCGCGCCATTTTCCGCCGCTTTCTTTATCATCGCGCTGGCCACGCGCGTATTCTCTTCTTTTGAGTCGACGCAGGCCATCTGACATAAAGCGATCTTGTATTTCATGATATCCTCCTATTTCTCGCCCTTAAGGATCTTTATGAAATCATTTGTTATCCTTGCCGTTATTCCCCATATAGGATATTTCCCGTTGTCGTATATCGGGACCGGTACTTTCCCCCGGCGCCATGGATATCCGCCTTCTGAATTGACTTTCTCGTATGGGAAATCATCCTGTGCTTCCTGTATGAGATCTGTGTAGTGGATCTCAGGATCGTGTTCCATGAACCACGATACAGGCACTGTGAACACATCAGCGACTTCATCTTTCCCTATTTTCATCTCCGATATGTCAAGTCTGCCGGCGTAACAGTGCATAGCGAACATCGCGGGAGCATACAGCGTGTCAGTTTCCGCGTATATCTCGATCGCCTTTCCTGGAACGCCAAGTTCTTCTCTCGTCTCGCGTACTGCCGCCTGGAGCGGTGTCTCTCCCTTTTCGATCATGCCTCCCGGGAAACAGACTTCTCCCGGCTGAGTGTCGAGATCGCTCGACCGCACTTCATACAGCAGATGCAGCTCACCGGATATCTCCACGAGCGGGATCATGACCGAAAAGAAACGATATTTTCCAACGGCCCCTACAGGACGGCTCCTCAGGGTGTCCTTTATCCTATCAAACGTCAAAGTTTTATCTTCCATCATAACCTCCGTCACGGCCCGCCGCGCTCAGACAGATCGACCGGCCTATAAAACAGGACGCCCTAAAAAGGCGTCCTGAAATATACATGTTTTTTAACAAGCCTGCTGTAAAACAACTAGTTCAGTATTTCGCAATCTGTGAAATCAACGCCGATCATTTCTTCTCTCTCTGCTGAGAGACTTACGACGAATTCGATCTCAAACATCGCTGATATTTTCTTCAGTCTGTTTATAAATACAGGCAAATTGCCTAATGAAACATCCGCGTGCTTCAGGATACCATCAATGAACATCGTGTCTATATCGTGGTCTGAACTGATGATTCCATACAGGAACCCGATATATTCGTCGCTGTTCGTTATGTGAGGGAAATCCTCCATGCATACGACTCTGATATCATGCTTCAGATTGTATGTCAGCCTGTGGTTCTTGTTGATAAAAATCACATGGCCATTAGTATTGTCCACGAGATCATTGGCTCTTTCGATCATCTGTTTGGTCTTCCCGCTGCCTTTGTGTCCCACTAACAATTTCACCATAACATTCTCCTCCTTAATTTTTCTTTGTGTTTATTATACAATACGAATATCTTTTTCTCAATATCAAAACACTATTCGTATTCGTTTTTTAATGGTTTTCGTCATTTATTTCTGTTTCGCGGCTCAGTCTGAGCTGCCCGCAGGCCGCGTCTATATCAGACCCAAGTTCTCGCCTCACTGTACATGGGATCCCTCGCCCGTCGAGATATTCCGCGATATCCATAGCTCTCTTTCTGGTGCTGCCTCTGAGCCCGCTCTCCTTCACACTATTTAAAGGTATAAGATTGACGTGGCAGATCATCCCTCTCAGCCGTCCAGCAAGCTCCGATATATTGCGATCAGAGTCATTGAGGCCTCTTATGAGAGCGTATTCGAACGTCACTCTTCTGCCTGTCTTTTTGACGTGTTCACGGCATGCTGTGAGAAGTTCGTCCATGCCAAAGCTTTCTGCCACCGGCATGATTTCCTTCCTGATCCTGTCATTCGGCGCGTGAAGAGATATCGCCAGATTTACCTGAGGATATTCCTCAGTGAATTTTTCCATCACAGGAATGATACCGCAAGTCGATACAGTAATGTTCCTAAGTCCGATACCGAGGCCCTCTTCCGCGTGCATCATATCGATAAATTTTATAAGCGCGTCGTAGTTGTTGAACGGTTCACCCGTTCCCATCACTACTATATGGCTTATTTTTTCACCTGTTTCGTTCTCCGCCTGGATGACCTGATCCGCGATCTCTCCCGCGGTGAGATCTCTGGCCAGTCCATCAACCCCCGACGCGCAGAATTTGCATCCCATAGCGCATCCGGCCTGTGACGACACACATATCGAGTTGCCGTATTTATACTTCATGAATACGCTTTCGATATGATTTCCGTCGCGAGTCCTGAAAAGGTACTTCCTCGTGCCATCCTCCGACTTCTGCACCGTATCAAGAGACAAACATGATATTGTCGCTTCCTGTTCGAGTTTGTCTCTCATAGGCTTTGACAGGTCTGTCATCTCATCGAATCCCGATACCCCTCTGTACATCCATTGGAATACCTGTTTCGCGCGGAAAGTTTTTTCTCCCGTGCTCTTCATATATCCTTCAAGTTCTTTAAGGCTCATATCCTTCAAATTTGTTTTGCTTTTTTCCATTATTCCCTCTGTTCCGCCTATCATCGGCATAACAAACTTCTTCGCGCGTGCGGTATATTATACCACATAAAAGAGGATGTGGCACATATTGCTTTTCCATACAATCCAAGTTATAATTATATGTATTTGAAAAAGCATTAAGATTACATAATATAGTTATACGTTTCTTGGAGGTGCTTAAATGCCTGTAAATTCATTCGAAGATTATCCCATGTCATGGAAGCCTGATAAGAATGATCTTAGACGTCCTATCTATCAGTCATTAGCTAAAAAACTCGAAGACGACATAATCAATGGCTATCTGCCGCCTGACACTCAGCTTCCGCCTCAGCGTGAACTGGCTGATTTCCTCGATATCAATTTTACTACAGTCACAAGAGCGTACAAAATAGCTGAACTGAAGGGCCTGACTTATGCCGTTACAGGACGCGGCACGTTCGTCTCTCCTACCAGGCACGGTGCTGACGCTGTCGCTGCGACAGAAGTCCCGAGGAACATCATAGACCTCGCTCCGGTCGCTTCTTTCGAGCAGACGAACAGTCTCATACTGGAATGCGCGAAGAAGACGCTCGGCAAGAGGTACGCCGAACAGCTCCTCAATTACTACAATCCTTACGGTATGCCCCATCAGCTCCAGGCTGCGGTCTACTGGCTCAAGCAGTTCGGTATCGATACCGACTCTGATCATATGATGCTCACCTCAGGGGCTCAGAACGCTATAGCGATCGCGCTGTTCGCGCTCTTTGAGCCGGGAGACAGGATCGCCGTAGAATCGTTTTCATATTCTAACTTTATTGAAGTGGCTAAACGTTTCCGTATCCAGCTCATACCGATACCATGTGACAATATGGGCATGCTTCCCGGGGAACTTGAAGCCGCGTGCAAACGCCGAAAGATAAACGGGATATTCCTCATGCCTTCATGCAACAATCCGACCGCTGTCATTACTACAGAACGGCGAAAACAGGCTCTTTCGACTATCATAAGGCACAATGACCTCATCCTTATTGAAGACGACGCTTACGCGTTCATTTCGCTCGGTGATGAGGACCTGTACAGTTCTCCGATGCAGTGTCTTATGCCCGAAAGGACTGTATATATATCGACTGCGTCGAAACCGATCTGCTCGGGACTCCGTACAGCTTTCATGGTCTTCCCTGCCGAATACCGCAAAGACCTCAAAGAGACTCTGAACGATATAGACATCAAGACTTCGTCTCTGGACGCAGACATTGTCACAGAAGCCATCCTTTCGGGGCTGGCGTACGATGTCATGAAGACTAAGATAGAACTAGCGAAGCAGGTCAACGCTATATACGCCGGGATATTTCCGCAGTACGCCTGCGTCGGTCATCCGCTCAGCCTGTTCAGATGGCTGCCAATAAAACCGGTACAGGACTTCAGGGATCTTGAGCACTCCCTTCTCGAAAAAGGCATCAAGGTCTTTCATTCCGAAAGGTTCCTGAGCGGCAGGAGCATGCCTGAGCAGTATCTCAGGGTCTCGCTCACATCGGCAAGAGACATGAGCGAGCTCAGGCGCGGACTTAATATTCTTCACGACGCTATAGAATGATAAAACACGGAGACCTCAGAAAGTCTCCGTGTTTTACATTACTATTTCTATATTTTTTGGTGATACAAATCTTATTTGTTTGAGATAGCAGCGCCGGCTTCAAGAGCTTTCCTGTTGAGAGGAATAGCCTTCTCTTTGCCGTGTCCCAGCTTCTCTTTCAGTCCCGCTTCAACGGAATCCATAGCTACTGCCTTGGAATATCCGATGTATGCGCCGAGCATGATCATGTTAGCGACTTTGTCGCTGCCCATTTCCTGAGCCATATCGTTGCAAGGAACTTCATAATATTTGATGTCGTCTCTTGACGGCTTCGAAGTGACGAGTGATGTGTTATAGAACATGACTCCGCCCTTCTTTACCAGTGGCTCAAATCTCTTGAAAGATCTCTCGTCCATGATGATAACAGCCTCAGGCTCTTCAACTACAGGTGAACCTATCTCTTCGTCTGAAAGGATAACGTCGCAGAACGCGATGCCGCCCCTCTTCTCAAATCCATAAGTAGGTCTGTAAGTTGCGTTTTTATCCTCGACCACTCCGGCCATAGCCAGAACCTGTCCGATAAGGAGTGAGCCCTGTCCGCCGAAACCGGAAATTATTACTTCTTTTAACATTTTAAACTCCTCCTAGTCCTCATCTCTGAATACTCCGAGCGGATATACTTCTTCCATCTCGTTCTTTACGTGCTCCATAGAAGCCTGTGGGCTCATGTGCCAGTTCGTCGGGCAAGTCGAAAGGATCTCTACGAATGAATATCCTTTTCCTTCCTTCTGGTTCTGGAATGCCTTCTTCAGGGCCTTCTTGCACTTGTTGATATGAGGAATATCATAGAGAGCTTCTCTCGCGATGAACTTAGGCGCTGTGAGAGTATTGATCATCTCACAAGCCTTCATTGGATATCCATCAAGCTTAGGGTCTCTGCCTCTTGGGCATGTTGTAGCTTTCTGTCCGATAAGAGTTGTAGCAGCCATCTGTCCGCCTGTCATACCGTAGATATTGTTGTTCGCGAATACTACTGTGATATTCTCGCCTCTTGATGCTGCTGATATAGTCTCGTCAAGTCCGATCGAAAGCAGGTCGCCGTCGCCCTGGTGCAGGTACAGGATGCTGTCCGGAAGAGCAGCTCTTACGCCTGTAGCTGTAGCAGGAGCACGTCCATGCAGACACGCGATCGAATCAAGATTAGCGTAGTCATAAGCTGGAGCTGAGCATCCTACTGAGATGATCATTATAGTTCTGTCGATTATCCCGAGTTCCTCGAGGACTTCTCCTACAAGTTTGTGCTCAAGTCCATGAGTACATCCCGGGCAGTAATGTGTCGGCTTATCTGTGAGAAATTTAGTTCTTTCATATAACATTTCTGACATGATTATTTGCCCTCCTTTGCAATCTTTTCGCAAAGTTTAAACATGTCCTTTGCGCTAGGCATTACGCCTGAAAGTCTGTGATACTGTGTGATTGGTTTTGTTCCTTCGAGAGCGATCTTGACGTCCTGGAGGAGCTGACCGATAGCCATCTCAGCGCAGAGTACGCCTTTCGCGTGGCTGCATGCCTTCTTTGTCTCAGCATATGGGAACGGCCATACTGTCTGAGGTCTGACCATACCTATCTTGATGCCCGCTTCTTTTCCGAACTTTATAGTCTGCTTAGCGATCCTTGCTGTAGTACCATAAGCTACGATAACTACATCAGCGTCGTCGCAGTCAGTGATGTCTACCATGACTTCGTTCTTCTCGATCTTGTCATATTTTCTGCCAAGATACTCAACGAACTCTTCACTTTCAGCAGGGACATTGAACAGTCCTTTTACTCTTGCAAAGCTGCCGTCAGGTCTCTGTCCGCCCTGGAGGCACCATTCTTTTTTATCAGGGATCGACGGATCCGGTGCTTTGTTCTCAACGATGTCTACCGATTCCATCATGTTTCCGATAGTAGCGTCTACCATGACACCAACCGGGTTCCTGTATTTATCAGCTGTATCAAATGCTTTCTGGATAAGATCGCATGCTTCCTGCATAGTAGCCGGTGCGTATGTCGGGAGATAATAGTCTCCGTTGCCTCCGCCTCTTGTCATCTGGTTGTAGTCAGCCTGTGAGCACTGGATAGTACCAAGTCCCGGGCCTCCTCTTGAAACGTTGAGGAATACGCAAGGGATCTCTGTCGAGCAGAGGTTTGTGATACCTTCCTGCATGAGAGCGATACCAAGACCGGATGATGAAGTCATCGATCTAACGCCTGCTGCAGCCGATCCGTAAACCATGTTTACTGAAGCGACTTCACTTTCAGCCTGCTTGAACACTCCGCCTAAATCTCTCATTCTCCACGAAATATACTCAGGAACTTCGTTCTGAGGTGTGATCGGGTATCCAAAATAACATCTGCAACCGGCCTGCATAGCGGCTTCAGCGAAAGCCTCGTTGCCTTTCATTAATTTCTTCAAAGTTCTTTCCTCCTTAACTACTGCTTCTCGATAGTGATCGCTGCGTCAGGACATGTGAGCGCGCAGCTCTTGCATCCTATGCAGTCCTCTGGCTTTGCACATTCAGCCAGATGCATTCCCTTGTCGTTCGTAATGTCCGATATAGCCATGATCTTCTTCGGGCAAAGGTCGACACAGAGGCCGCATCCCTTACAATAGTCGGGATTTACTTTAACTATAAACATTGTATCACCTCCGGATAACTATAAACTTATATTTGCGTCTAAACACATATTAGCACGTTAAAAAAAACATTCAATCTGCAAAATTGTATGTATTACAATTAATATTGGCTTTATTTGGAATTGTCTGACAACGGTTTCATCTTACGAAATTATACGTCAAAAAGTTTCATCAGAGGAAACATTACTGTAAAATAATGTCAGTCATCTTTTCGCGGCACACATTTCATATGGCGGTCTTACCATTTCGTTTCTGCAAAGGAAATTCAAAGCACTCAAAAAAAGGACCCCGAAACAGTCAGTATGCTGTTCCGGGATCCGATCATTTTATTATGTTGCAGTCTGCTTCACTAAAGCTTTTCTACCTCGATCTTCGTAGGATGTCCGTTGATGTCGAACTCCTCCGCGTCTTTTGCGTTGCCGATCTCTTTCGCGAGAGTTTCCTTCATTATATATCCGGAATACTCTTTTATCGCTTCCTGGACTTCCTTATCCGCTGTGAACGAGATCTTGATGTTATCCATCATCTCGAAGTCATGCTGTTTTCTCAGCTGCTGTACCTTCGATACGATCTCTCGCGCAAGTCCCTCTTTTATGAGGTCTTCATCAAGTGTAGTATCAAGGATAGCGAAGAGATTGTTCGCTGTCGCTACAGCAAATCCTTCTTTAGCGTCGATCCTGACATCTACGTATTCAGGTTTCACTTCAAATGTTTCTCCATCCAGATCCACATCTGCTTTTCCTGCCGTCTCAAGCTCTTTCACAAACTTCTGCGCGTCATTCTCCGCGAGTACCTTAGCGTAAGTCTTGATCTTCGCGCCGAGTATTGGCCCGACTGCCGGGTAGTCCGGTTTGAGCGAGTAATTCATATAATCCGAAAGATCATCTTCGAATGTCACGCCCTTCACGTTCAGTTCCTCTTCGATCAGCGGTGTCAGATCGCTTATGAGCGACTCATACTTGCCGTCTACAAGAACATCCTTCAGCGGCTGTCTTACTTTTATCTGCTCTTTCTCACGAGCGCCTCTTCCGAGCGATACGATATCTCTGACGAGATCCATTCTCTTTTCTACATGCTCATCGATCAGACTTTCATCAGCTACAGGATAATTTGCCAGATGCACTGACTCTTTCCCCGTGAGGTCTACATACATCTCATCTGAAAGGAACGGCGCTATCGGCGCGATCAGTTCACATATCCCGACCAGGATGTCATATGTCGTCTTATATACAGACTTTTTGTCTTCAGTCATCTCCGGAGCCCAGAATCTTCTTCTGGCTCTTCTGATATACCAGTTTGAAAGGTCTTCAGCTACAAAGTTCTGGATCGCGCGGACTGCCTTCATCTGATAATACTCGTCCATCGCTTCTGTCGCTTCGCGTACTGTCTTGTTATACTTCGAAATGATCCATCTGTCGAGTTCAGGTATCTTGTCCGGATCCACTTCGAGTTTCGAAGGATCGATATCGTCCATGTTCGAATACAGCACAAAGAAGTTATATACGTTCTTCAGCGTGCCGAAGAATTTGCTTACTACTTCCTGCAGCCCGGACTCGTCGAATTTCGTCGGAGTCCATGCCGGCGAACCGTACATCAGATACCATCTGACAGCATCGGATCCGTATTTCTCGAACATATCGAACGGATTGACAGTATTCCCCTTCGACTTCGACATCTTCTTTCCATTCTTATCGAGGATCAGATCGTTTACGAGTACGTTCCTGTACGGCGACTGTCCCTTCAGGAATGTCGATATAGCCATGAGAGAATAGAACCATCCTCTCGTCTGATCTATCCCTTCGCAGATGTAATCTGCCGGGAAAAGCTCAGATTCGAATTCCTCTTTATGCTCGAATGGATAATGATGCTGAGCGTAAGGCATAGCTCCGCTGTCGAACCAGCAGTCTATGACCTCCGGTATACGTGTCATTTTCTTGCCGCATACAGGACATGTAAGATGTACATCATCAACATATGGTCTATGCAGTTCGATATCTGTCGTGATATCTTCCTGAGCCTTTTCTACCAGTTCTTCTCTGCTGCCCATGCATTCCAGATGTCCGCAGTCCTCGCATTTCCAGATAGGTATTGGCATGCCCCAGTATCTGTTCCTCGAGATAGCCCAGTCCTTGACGTTTTCAAGCCAGTTCCCAAAACGTTTCTCTCCGACGAACGGAGGATACCAGTTCACTGTATTATTGTTCGCGACGAGCTGATTTTTGAGCTCTGTCATCTTTATATACCATCCAGGCTTCGCGTAATAGAGGAGCGGTGTGCCGCATCTCCAGCAATGAGGATAGTCATGTTTGATCTTTTCCTTCGAGAAAAGTCCGTCATGCTTCGCGATCCACTTCATGATCTCGACATCGAGACCTTCTTCCATGACGAATCTGCCCTTCCATGGGCCTGCGTTATATTTGCCCTGAAGATCGACAGGATTCACTACCGGCAGACCATACTGTACGCCGTTGTTATAGTCATCTTCACCGAAAGCAGGAGCAGTATGTACTATCCCTGTACCATCTTCCACCGTGACATAATCCGCGCATGTGACGAAGAACGCCTTGCCCGGAACTTCTATATCATCGAAATCCATGAGCCTTTCATACTCGACGTATTCCAGATCTTTGCCCTTCATCGTTCCGAGAACTTCATAATTCCCCTCGCCGAGGATGCTGTCTGCTGTAGCAGCCGCGGTTATGAATATCCTGCCCTCATAGTCGCCCGATGTCATCTTAGCTCTTATATAGTCAAGATCCGGACCCACAGTAAGGCCAACATTGGCCGCGACTGTCCAAGGCGTAGTTGTCCACGCCAGGAAGTATTCGTTATCCGCGTCCTTTCTCTTGAACATCATCGTAAGTGTCATTACGGTGATCTCCTTGTATCCCTGAGCTACTTCATGTGAAGCGAGTCCCGTGCCGCATCTCGGGCAGTAAGGGAGCACCTGGTGTCCTTCATATATAAGGCCTGCCTTGAAAAACTCCTTGAGTATCCACCACTCTGTCTCTATATAATCGTTGTTCAGTGTAATATACGGATGTTCAAGATCCACGAAAAAGCCCATCCTTCTGGACATGTCCTTCCAGAGAGTCTCATATTCGAATACCGATTCTCTGCACTTCTCATTGAATTCCTTGATGCCGTAATCTTCGATATCCTGTTTGCCTGAGAACCCAAGTCTTTTCTCAACTTCGATCTCGACAGGAAGTCCATGCGTATCCCAGCCGGCCTTTCTCTCGGATTTGTATCCCTTCATCGTTTTATAACGGCAGATAGAGTCTTTGAGCGTCCTTGCCATTACATGATGGATGCCCGGTTTTCCATTCGCCGTCGGCGGTCCTTCATAGAAAACGAATGTAGGCTGTCCCTCTCTGGCGTCTATCGTTTTCTGCAGAAGGTCATTCTCGTCCCACTTATCAGCCTGTTCCAGCTGCAGGTCTGCGATAGGCTTATCTGACAGATTCTTAAACATATTTCTCTTTCCTTTCTTCCTTTTTATATATATAGGTTTGTTGTTCATAAAATAAAAAATCCCTATTCGCTTTACGCGAAACAGGGACGATCATCATAACCGCGGTACCACCCTTGTTGCCAGCGTCCATCAACGCCGCCTCTCATTTGTGATATAAGCTCCAGACTGATCTGCCACATACTCCGCCTTCAGTCTCACACCATCTGACTGATTCTCTCTGAGGTTTTTAACGCGTATGGCCGGTTCCTTCACAGCTCGCTATATTCAAATTATGTACTGTTCTAGTTTATATTCCAAAAGGCCGCATGTCAAGAAAAAAGTGCAATAACACAGAAATGAGACGAGATGTCTCGTCTCACTTCCGCTGTTCAGTTTCTGTATTATATCATCCTCACATTATTTATAAGGATCACATTTCATGTGAATTAGTCCAGAAGTATTTGTTTGTCTTTGCTGTGTCGTTCCATGTCACGTCTACGTGATGCCATTTTCCGCTGCTGTAAACTTTGTTCCAGATATGGCTTCCGCTGCTGTTGAGCTGTGTTGTCGTCGTCACTCCGAGATCTCTCATGATGTATTCGTAAGCTAATGCGTATGACTGGCATACTCCCTTATGCTGTACGAGGACGCCGTAAGCGTTCTGCTGATTTGAGCTCTTTCCATATTTTGCTGTCTTCTTGAGAAGGTTATTGACTGTCTTAGCCTTCTGTTTTGCTGTTGCGTTCTTGCTGACTTTGCTCTCTATTTTCTTTGCCGCTTTATCGAGTTTTACGGAAGCTGTCGCTGCCTCACTCTTCGACATTGTATATTTCGGTGTTATTGTCGCGACTGTCTTGCTGCTTGTATTCGGGCTGAAGCTTACTCCATACGATACTGCGTAGAAGAGCTGCGGGTTGTCGTTCAGTACCTTCGAAAGGTAATTGCCGACCTGTGCTGCCGCGTCATTGATGTTTCCTGCTGTATATTTGATGCTCCCTGTTGTGAGCGTGATTTTCGATTCGTGATTTTCAAGTCCTCTTACGAGTTCATTTGTTACTGTCGAGCTTGCTGTAGCTGCCTTTGCGGAAGCCTTTGTTGTTGCCTGTGCGGAAGCTGCGAGCGGTGTAACTGATGTTGTTGTGATTTCCGCAGCGTTTACACTGACTGCAGGGGCGAAGCTCATAAGTGCCAGGGCCGCGATCGCTATGCTTATTATTAAGTTTTTAGCTCTCTTAGTTCTTAACATTTCTCTCTCCTGCTTTCTAAAAAAATTACCTCTCAGCACTGTGCCAAGGGGCTTTCGGATCGAGTTCATGTCAAGCTCTGGTGAGCTTCTCTTCCGTTCCTGTTTAGTGCAACCGGCTGTCATACCTTTCGGTTAAGACCCTTGGCTTTGCGTCCCAGCCTTTCGACTGGTTTGCCGAGTATTCATTTTTTCCGGACCGTGATTTCCAGGTGTTCCGCTCCGGGCCTCCCCGATACCTGTGTCACTGTCCACTTACTTGATGTAGATGATCCGTTCTTTCTATCCCCCAAACCGCTATTATTAAAAATCGCTCTTGTTTTTCCAAGAGCGACAGCCTATTTCAATTCGTATGCCTGCATACGTTTGATTGCAACCGGCTGTCATACCTTTCGGTTAAGACCCTTGGCTTTGCGTCCCGGTCTTTTGACCGGTTTGCCGAGTGTATTTAATTTTGCGGTACAGATCGGATTTACCCAGGCTACCCTTGCCCTTTTCCTATCTGTAACTGTATAGTACTATATATTTCTGTATTTGTCAACGTTTTATCAAGTTTTTTTGATAAATTTATTTGTATTTCTAAAATCGTATATTATGTAAGTATTTTTATTCAACTATATACATCTCCAATTAATGCATATATATCAGTAGGCATCTGCCGAATACGCTGTAGTTTCGTGAATAATATACACTTGTATGCATATTATCGCATTACTTCTGCACATTCCAGGTAATATAATGCACATAAAAAAAACCGCGCTTTCGCGCGGTTTCAGACTGTAGACAAAGGCTCTCACTCAGAAATGA
>CALDNM010000116.1 GCA_937915045.1 uncultured Clostridia bacterium | reverse complement strand
TGAATGCCGAAGCTATTCGCATGGCACAAGTGGTCGAATGTGCTGAGCTTCTCAAAGCGATGGGATATATAAGCGCGAAATAAATAAGCGGCAAACAGAAAGAAGGCAGACGACTGATGTTCGAACATTTTATGTCGATGGAAACGAACGGATTCGAAAGCGGATTCGCCTGGTGGGGCCCGGTACATGTACTGTGGCTCGCCGGCATCTGCGTATTCGTTGCAGTCGTCTGTTTTAAATTCAGGAAGATAGGCCTTCAGGATCATGATGTGAAGAGACAGGACAGGTGGCTCAAGACAGCCAGTCTGGTCCTGCTCGGACTCGAATGTCTGAAAGACACGCTCCTTGTCAGCGTACACGCTTTCGGCATCGGATTCCTGCCGTTCCATCTATGCGGCATGTCGATATTCGTCTACCTGCTATACGCGTTCACGAAAAACGAGCGGTTCAAAAACTGGCTCGGCGAAGTATGTTATACGATATGCCTCGTGGGGACGCTCGGCGCGTTATTCTTCCCTGACTGGACAGGATACTTCCCGGGAAGCTTCAGATGCGTGCTCGCGTTCATGATACACGGTATGCTTCTGCTGTTCCCTATGATGATAGTGACGAGCGGGAGACATCGTCCGTGGATAAAGAGGTTCGGAGCAGTGCCGGCATATCTCGCGATAGTGTCGACGCCGATGTATTTCTTCGACCGGATATTCAATGTCAACTTCATGTTCCTTCTTCATGGAACAAAGGGGACACCTATAGCATCGCTCGAAGCCGCGTATGGCTCGCCGGTGTATATATTCATTTATCTGGGGCTCCTTCTTCTCATAACAGTCGCGATGTATATACCGTGGATGATAGATGACCGCCGCGAGGACGGGCACAGAAGAGAGAGACTTAAAGCCAGATTCGATATCTGAGACAATCAATAAAGATAATAAAAGCAATCAAAAAAGTACAATTATAATAGAAAACAAGAAGAAAAAGATCACAAAACAGGAGAATACAAAAATGAAAAACAATGTACTCGAGAATTTCAAAAACGGAAAAGTTTCGATAGGGACTTTCAATCACATGCAGAGCACGAATTCGGTGCTGTGTCTCGGAGCGACGGGACTCGATTTCCTCATCGTGGACACCGAGCACAATGCCGCGGACTCTGAGTCGGCGCAGCATTACATCACTACAGCAAGGGGATGCGGCATCAGCCCGCTCGTGCGTATAGACGGCATAGTCCGTTCTGCAGTCCTCAAAGCTCTCGACGAGGGAGCTCACGGCATAATCGTTCCGGGCGTGAAGAGCGTCGATGACGCGAAGAAGATTGTGGAGTTTGCGAAGTTTGCGCCGGTAGGGGACCGCGGTTTCTGCCCGACACACGACGGAGTCTGGGGAGCAGGCGAGTCGATGGATGGAGTGTCGATCGATGATTACATGAAAAACTGCAATGAAGAAACGATGGTCATCCTGCAGTGTGAGACGAGAGGGTGCCTGGAGCACATCGACGAGATCACAAGTATGGAAGGAGTCGACGGTATCATGATCGGACCGTTCGACATGTCGATCGCGCTTGGGAAGCCGGCGCAGTTCAATGACCCTGAAGTCAAAGACGCGTTCGCGGCAGCACTCGCGGCGTGCAAAAAATACAAGAAGCTTTCGATGATGTTCTGCGGCGGAGTCGATGCCGCGAAGGGATATATCGAGCAGGGATTCGACAGCGTCATAGTTGGACTCGACAACTCGATCTACATAGACGCGTACAAAAATATCGTGAGCGAGCTGAGATAAAGCTGCGTGTCACTTCAAGCAAAGCGAGCAAAGTTGACAAAGCAGCCAAAGCAGCAAAGCAGCCAAGTTGACAAAGCATGCAGCTAAAGCAGCCAAGCAATAAAGTGAGCAAAAAGACCCGGAGACTGTCAAAAGCCTCCGGGTCTTTTTATCCCTTATGGTGTTTATACTATTTCTCAGTCATGAGATCGCACACTTCATTCGAGAAGGCGACAGGATCGTCTATAGGCATGCCTTCGATGAGGAGAGCTTCCGTATAGAGGATGTCCGCGTATGATTTAAGTTTGTCTTTATCGTTTTCGTACGCGTCCTCGAGCGTCTTCATGATAGGGTGTTTCGCGTTTATTTCGAGCACGATCGAAGCCTTTATTTCAGGGTTGGATCCTTCCGGCATGGCCTGGATGACTTTCTGCATCTCGAGTGAGATGCCGCCCTTTGTCGTCAGACATACAGGGTGCGATTTTAGTCTCTGCGAAAGTTTCACGTCGGTGACTTTATCTCCAAGAGAATTCTTAATGAACGTCAGAAGGTCTAAGCTGGATTTTTCCTGTTCTTCCGCCGCGCTCTTTTCTTCATCAGTTTCACCGAGATCGATATCTTCATCGGAGATCGATTTGAACTGTTTCTCGTCATAAGCCATCATAGCTTTCAGTGTGAACTCATCTACGCTGTCGGTCAGATAAAGTATCTCGAAACCCTTGTCTTTTATCATTTCAGTCTGAGGCAGCTGGTCGATCTTTTCGATATTTTCGCCGGCCGCGTAATAGATTTCTTTCTGATCCGGAGCCATTCTCGCGACGTATTCTTTGAGCGTGGTAAGTTTCTTTTCAGTCGATGAATAGAACATCAGGAGGTCCTGCAGTACGTCTTTCTTCATGCCGAAGTTTTCGTAAATGCCGAACTTGAGCTGGAGACCGAAGTTCTTCCAGAACTTTTCGTAACCCTCGCGATCCTTCTCCTGCATGTCGAGGAGTTCGCTGCGGATCTTTTTCTCAAGACGCTGCTCGATCGCCTGGAGCTGTCTGTCGTGCTGGAGCATCTCACGCGAGATGTTGAGCGACAGATCCTGTGAATCCACGAGGCCTTTCACAAAACTGAAATAGTCCGGCAGAAGGTCCGCGCATTTATCCATGATCTTCACGCCCGAAGAATAAAGCTGCAAGCCTTTCTCGTAGTTCTTGCTGTAATAATCATAAGGCGCGCGTCCCGGTATGAAGAGCAGTGCCGAGTATGAAATGACACCGTCTACATTCGTGTGGATGACTTTCTGCGGATCCACATTGTCGTAATATTTATCTTTATAGAAGTTGTTATAATCCTCATCCTTTATGTCGCTCTTGCGGCGCTTCCAGAGAGGAACCATCGAGTTGAGTGTATCGAGCTCGCTGTAATGTTCGTATTCAGGCGGGATGTCTTTTCCTTTGTCGTCCTTCCTGCCTTCAGTGCCTTCCTTGACTTTCGATTTTTCGCACATCATCGTGATAGGGTAACGGATGTAATCGCTGTATTTCGTGACGAGATCTTTCAGCGTCCATTCTTCTAAGTACTGTCCGTATTTTTCCTCGTCCGTATCGTCTTTCAGCGTGAGGATGACATCAGTGCCGTTCTCGCTTTTCTCGCACTCCTGCACTGTATATCCGTCGGCTCCATCGGATGCCCATTTATATGCCTCGTCAGAGCCATACGCTTTCGAGATGACTTCCACGTGTTTCGCGACCATGAACGCGCTGTAAAAGCCTACGCCGAACTGACCGATTATATCGATATCTTTCGAAGCGTCGGTATCTTTCTTTTTCTGTTCGTCCTTCGCGTCATCATCATTACTGCTGTCGAGCCCGTCCTTGAAATCGAAGCTGCCGCTCTTCGCGATGACTCCGAGATCGTTGTACAGCTGGTCTTTTGTCATGCCGATGCCGTTGTCGCTGATGGTCAGCGTGCGCGCGTTTTTGTCGGCTTCGATGTTTATCGTGAAGTCGTCACGTTTGATGCCCGTGATCTTTTCGGATAGTCCTTTGTAGTAAAGTTTGTCGTCCGCGTCGCTCGCGTTCGAGATGATCTCACGCAGGAATATCTCTTTGTGCGTATATATCGAGTTGATCATCATGTCGAGCAGGCGTTTCGACTCTGCCTGGAATTGTTTTTTAGCCATTTCAATGCCTCCGTTTTTATATTGAAGTTCTGTAATAGGATCGTTTTGCCCTCTGTGTTAGCACTCTGAACTGTTGAGTGCTAACTAATAGTGTACTCAAAAATCCGGGTTTGTCAACATGCTGATACGGGGGTATAATGATTTATACGATCGGAGGCGTTGATATGAACAATACATTAGTGATTTATGGCAGCGAGCACGAGTCCGCGAAAGAGACTGCGGAGATCCTCGGGTTCATAATCGGGAACGCGAAAGTCACTTCGGTGAATGACGCGCCGTCGGATGTGGACGGGTACGACAATATCTGTCTCGTCTTTACGTATTACGGCCCTTTGGCGGCAAAGGACTGGGTCGAGAAAAACGTGGCGTCTGTATCACTCAAAAAGTTAGTGGTGGTCGGCGTCAAGATACAGGATAAGCATTTCTTCGATCATGTCCACGCGATCGAAAAGATCACAGGGGTAGACGCGATAGTCAGGTCGACGGGGATGTTCGATCCTGAGGGAGCGTCGCTTCTCGGAGAAGATCTAGCGGCCGTGCTGAGAGCGCCTGAGAAGAAGATGGAAGACGCTGATCTGAAAGTCGAGATCGAGAAGATATTAAAAGAGCATAAGACGCTCGCGCTCGCGACAGCGTCGGAAACATATACGCGGTGCACGCCGCTCGAATATATCTACAGGAAGAACAGGATATATATACTGACTGAAGGAGGCATGAAATTCAGAGGCCTCCTCGTGAACAAGAACGTATCGTTCGCGATCTACAAGGAGTCGGACAGCATGGACGATCTCGAGGGACTACAGGTACAGGGCGAAGCCAGGCTCGTTGATTTCATGAACGAGGAATATGAAAACGTTCTTGAGTTCAAGGGCATCGATCCGGAAAAGATAAAAGCTATGCCAAACGAGATGCATCTTATCTGCATCGAACCGACGAAGTGCGATGTGCTTTGCACGGCGTTCAAGGAAAAAGGCTTCAGTGTGAAGCAGCAGCTAGTCATTAAATAATGGGAATATATGAGCAGAAAGAAAAAACAAAAAACTGAAGAAGAGATACTGGGTGGACGCTACGAGCATGTGGCCGATATCGACCGCGATCACAGGGTCGCGCTTGTAAAGAAGAAGGACACCGATGAGATCTTCGCGAAGAAGACGCTTTCCGCGAACAAAAAAGCGGGATACGATCTGATAAAAGCGGCGAGGCTCCATGGCGTTCCTCGTATCGAGGAGATGTTCGAGGACGGCAACAGCCTTTATGTCATCGAGGAATACATAGAGGGGACACCTCTCATGGATATCATGGCAGCTCGCGATCTTACGCTCGACGAAGCGATAAAGATAGTGTGCGGGATATGCGATCTGCTTTCGCCACTTCATGGACTTACGCCTCCGATAATACACGGGGATCTGAATCCTAATAATATTTTGATGGGCGATGACGGTGAGATGCATATAGTGGATCTTTCCGCGCCGCAGCAGGTGGCCGGCGAAACACCGGATCCGTTCATCGATATCAAGGCGGTCGGATTTATCTTAAAAGCGTTTTCGCACGGCGGCCCGAAGAAAGAGCTCGCGTCGGACAAAAAGCTGGGCGAGCAGATGGCGCATATCATAGACAGATGCACGACGAAGATCCCGGACGAAAGATACAGGACTGTGCTCGAACTAAAATCGGATCTTCTCGCTATGGAGCCGATGAGTGCGAGCGATGTGCTGAAGGATCAGGTAGCAGCGGGAGCGAAGAATTTCGCGCCGCCAGGATTCAGGACCAGAAGGCCATGGAAGATGATCGTCGGATTGCTTGCGTACTTCCTGATGTTCATCGTAGCTTTCAATATAGACTTCGGAGCGAAGACAGGCGGACAGGATATGTGCGAAAGGCTGTTCTGCTTCGCGGCATTCATATGCGCTGCGCTGTTTGCGATGGATTATCTGGGAGCGCACAGCCAGATGCCTTTCTCTTCGAGCGAAAAGCCGGGGCTCCGGATATTCGGAATCATACTTTGGACGATCATCATCTTCGTAGTAGTGATGTCGGTCGGAGGCCTGATCAGCATGATATTCGCGTAAAGCGGGCGAAAAACACATAAAACAGCGTAAAAAATGACCGTAAAACAACTTTTTTAAAAGTTTTTTGCGGTTTTTTTATGTGGCGAAAACGTTGAAATATCAACGAGTGACGACCGTTACTGCAGCATTTTGTTAGCACTCTCGCAAAAAGAGTGCTAATTTTGTGTTTACAAAACACAATTTGGTGGTAGTATATAGGTGTCCAAAGGAAAAGGATAGAAAAAAGATAATAAATCAAGGAGGTAGTTGATATGTTTGATTTAATGCCATTTGGAAGAAGTAATAGTAATGTATTTGGTTATCTGGATGATCTGGAGAATAATTTCTTCGGGGATCTTTCCACTAACGCGTCCCAGTTCAGGACCGATATTGAAGACAAGGGCGATCACCTTGAGATGAAAGCTGACCTCCCGGGTTTCAATAAAGATGAAATAAAGATCGGTATCAAGGACGATATCCTTTCGATCTCTGCTGAGCACAGTGAGGAATCAGAGGACAAGGACGAAGAAAAGAATTATGTCAGAAGGGAGAGAAAGTATGGTGCTTTCTCAAGAAGTTTCGATGTGACCGGTATAGATCAGTCCGGCATCGACGCTGAATATAAGGATGGTGTCCTCAGCCTGGAGCTCCCGAAAGAGACTCCGAAAGAGCCTGAATCGACACAGATAGAAATCAGATAACAGGAAGTGTGTTTGACAAATGATATTGCAGAAGGCGTCCGCGATCGCGCGGGCGTCTTTTGTTGACCCTTCGGGCGGCAGGGTGTAA